>JBBQPP010000565.1:0-3207 GCA_038217255.1 Bacteroidales bacterium
AACAAATGAAAATCCTTGGTAACCTTATCTGGTTAGTTTTTGGCGGGTTTGTGATCTTTATGGAATATATGGTCGCAGGCTTGTTGCTTTGTGTAACTATAATTGGAATTCCCTTTGGGCTGCAATCATTCAAGCTGGGAATTCTTGCTTTGTGGCCATTTGGGCAAAAAATAGAATACATGGATTATGCACCCGGTTGCCTTTCAACTGTTATGAATATACTGTGGTTTTTTATTGGTGGTATCTGGATTATGCTCACACATGTTCTTTTTGGCATCCTTCTGGGAATCACAATAATTGGAATTCCCTGGGCGGGGCAACATTTCAAAATGGCTTCGCTGGCACTTACACCATTTGGGAGGAGGTTGGTTTGAGGAAGTCGGAAGAGGGAAGTGGGATCTTTATCTACACATGTGCCCCGATAGCTAACAGCAATTTTGTAGAGTATAACTGTTTATATTATTGAATATTAAACAACAATAAATGAATATGTTACCAATAAATCTTATTAATCCATTCTGAATTAGTGAATTATTAAACATGAACTAAAATAAAAACCATCTAAAAAATCACAGATAGCTATTGGGGAGATGGCATCCTTAATTTAAAGAAGCAGAAAAATTTCCAATATCCCCGCCTGGGTCGGGCAGGGAATATTCAATATCGAATTACTACCTTCAAACAAAATCCTTCCCAACTTAGTCATTCTGGCAGGCTTTGAACTCTGAACTTTAACTAATTACCGGAATCCGGTATCTGAAATAATTTCTTTAGCCAAAGTTCACTTCCTCAAAGTTTTTGCCGCTGTCATTTTTATCATATTATTCTTTTAAATAACAAAAATAAAATATTTGAACTATTTGAATGTTAAGGTGTTATTGTTTAAATTCACTTTCATTACAAGTGCTAATTACGTATCATGGAACGAACAAAGGAATTAACATTATCTCTTTTAAGATTTATCCATCTTTATTTCCTTAGTTTTTGTTCAATATTCCACTTAACAAAAAGTCAAACATTTTTTTTACCATGAAAACAAAAATCACTAACAAAATTTCCACACGGAATATTATATGTTATCAAAAATTTATAATCAACAACGCTGGGGAATTAATCCCCAACGCTGAATTATCCATTTCCAAACTTTTAAATCAATAATGAATGAAACCGACTGAGAAACAAAAAGCAGAAGTTTTAAATGTATATGATATCTGGCTGCATGGTTACCATAATGGCGATGTAAAAACCTATGATTCATATTTTGATGATGAATACAGGTTTATTGGCTCTACCGACAATGAGGATTTTTTATGCAGAACGGACACAACAAAATTCTTTGCAGCAACCGCCGACCAGTTGGCCGGAAAAGTTGAAACAAGAAACAACAGGAGAACTGTCGAAAAATTTGATGAAGTATTTTTTATTACCGATCTGTTTGATGCTTATTTTCTAAATAGTAACGATTGGGAGTATTATGGTAAATTCAGGTTTTCTTCAGCGCTTAAAAAAAATAAGGATGGCTGGCGGTTTGTCTATCAGCATTTCTCAACACCCGATTCAAATGCACAGGAAGGCGAAACAATTGGTACTGAACAAATAGCTGCCGAAAACCTGCAGCTGCGCGAGGCTGTTAAACGAAGGACAATTGAACTGGAACATAAAACCCGCGAACTTGAAATTGAAGCTGCCATGGAACGCGTCCGTTCACGCTCCCTGGCAATGAAACAAAGTCATGAACTGCAAGAAGTTATTTCTACTGTATTTGTACAAATGCAGAATTTAGGTATAAATGCTGATGCATCCTTAATTAATATTTTAAGCGACGAATCAAAGGATTTTTATTTATGGATTGGCACCGTTGGACAAACCTATGCGCAAAAAATAAGGATTCCATACATTAAACACCCGGTTTTCGATGTTTTTTATGAAGCCCGGGACAGGGGAGAAACATTTATGACACATGCCCTCACCCGTGCCGACAAAGACAGCTTTTTTGAATATGCTTTTAAATATTCCGATTTGAAACTTATGCCAGATGACAGAAAAAAATATGTGATGGACAGTGCAGGATTTGCGCGCTCATTTGCCTGGTCAAAAAATTCGGGTATTACAATTCAAAACTACGCTGGTATTCCTTATTCCGATGAGCAAAACGATATACTCAAACGGTTTGCCCATGTATTTGAACAGGTTTATACCCGATTCCTTGATGTAAAAAACGCTGAAGCACAAGCAAGAGAAGCTGATAACCGGGCAGCGTTGGACAGGGTACGTGGTGAAATAGCAAGTATGCGTACCAAAGAAGATCTGACCAGGATAACACCACTTATATGGAAAGAGCTCAATACGCTTGGAGTTCCGTTTATCCGCTGTGGAGTGCTAGTTATGGACGAAAGCAAAAAAATTATCCAAACCTATCTTTCAAAACCCAATGGCGAGTCATTAAGTGCTTTTGAAATGTCTTTCGATTCAAAGGAAATTGGTATTGGTGCTGTAAAACATTGGAAACAGAATGAAATTTACTACGAACATTGGGACAAAAATCAGTTTGTAAGTTTTATGCAAAACTTAATCAAAACGGGTCAAATTGAAAATCCTGAATCCTATCAAGGCTTTTACGCACCGCCCGAATCGCTTTACCTCCATCTTGTTCCGTTTAAACAGGGAATGCTTTATGTTGGAAATATAAATTCCTTAAAACCCGAAGAACTGCAATTGGTGAAGGCATTGTCAGAAACTTTGTCGGTGGCATATTCCAGATACGAAGATTTCAGATTACTGGAAGAAGCTAAAAATCAAATTGAAAAAACTTTGAGTGAACTCAGGTCAACACAATCCCAACTTATACAGGCCGAAAAGATGGCATCACTTGGGGAACTAACTGCCGGAATTGCGCACGAAATTCAAAACCCCTTAAACTTCGTCAAAAACTTTTCTGAAGTCAGTAAAGAATTACTTGACGAAATGAAAGAGGAACTTGTAAGCGGTAATCTGGAGTTTGCAACAGAAATTTCTGTTGACGTAATACAAAACCTTGAAAAAATAATTCACCATGGGAAAAGAGCTGATTCAATAGTAAAAGGAATGCTTCAACATTCGCAAACCAGCAAAGGGCAAACCGAACCCACCGATATTAATGCACTTGCCGACGAATACCTGCGTCTCTCTTACCACGGATTAATGGCAAAAGACAAATCCTTTAATGCT
>JBBQPP010000566.1:0-3203 GCA_038217255.1 Bacteroidales bacterium
AGTTTGTCGCCAATAGGAACCAGCGGTGCACCTTGTCCGCCCAACGCCACATCGCCTGTCCTGAAATCGGACACAACTGTAATTCCAGTAATCGCAGCAATATCGGCACCATTTCCAATTTGGTAAGTAAAACCTAAGTCAGGTTGATGAAAAACGGTGTGTCCGTGTGAAGCAATCAAATCGGGATAAAAATTTGTCTCCGCAATAAAAAGCTTTGTTTCGTTGCCCAAAAAACGGCCATATTTAGTATGCAGTTCAATTAATTTTTCGCCCGAAAGAGTAGGGGAGTTGCTCAGCCAATGCTGCCATTCACTGGAATATGAAACAGTTTTGGCTGAAACAATTTTAAAATTCCAAATTTTATCAGTTTGCCAAAACTCAATGGCAACCAAATCGAGGCCGTCTAACGAAGTACCCGACATTAAACCAATTGCTTTAATTTTATTTGTTGAAAGTGGCTTCATAAAACGCGGTGTTTCCCTTTGTGTCGGTTACAGTAAGTTTTAAATTGTGTTGTTTATTTAATTCAAATCGCTGGGCATCAAAATTATGGGTAATCATGTCGTTTTTTGCATCGTATTCAAAAAGCGCCCAAAGCCCGTCAATCAATCCTTCAATTTTTTCGATTCCGGACAAATCGTCTTTTATTTCAAAACGGATTTTATCGGGTTCGGTAAGTGTAGTTTTATTTGTGATACTCAGCGGTAAAATTGTTGGAGGAACTGTGTCAATTCGAACTGCATAATTGCCAAAAGTTGTTATTACTCCTGTAACCCAACCATTTTCATATAAGCCGCCAGCAGCCGAATATTTTCCGGTTTCTGGAATAATACTAACCAACAAGGCTTTTCCCTGTAAAGATTCATTCAAATCTTTTGTTTTAATCGCAATGGATGCAGCGCTGTTTAATGGTACAGTATTATTATGAATTTTATGGATTGATGAATAGTAACCTTTTCCGGCATCCTGGGTTTGGTACTGGAAATGAAGGTTGTTGAAAAGTGCATTTTCGGGAAGCTCAATACTGAAATTCTCTGTTTTATATTGATTTTTTTGACCACATTCAAACGCAGCAGTGAATTCTTCCACTGGTGGCTGCATTTCCCTGTATTTTCCCTCAATTGAAAATTCAAGGATCGAACTGTTTTTGTGGGCATCTTTAATTTCAATTTTTACCTGGTGGACTGCGCTGATCATCGGATCGAAAATCCCACGGTTTTCTGAATATTCAAAATTGCGAAGTGGGTTGCAGTTTTCAATCCATGTCCTTTGAAATTTGCGGTTTGATTTGATAAGCTGTTCATAATCAATATAGCTGTTGATTTTTCTCGAATCGTCAAACGAAAAACTGTTGATTTCAAAAGTCGATAAAATCACCCCGTCAACCGAAAGCTCCATCGAATTAATACCGCACTTATTCGCAGATCCATCAAGAAAATCATTGGCTTCAATGGCAAAACCTATTTCTCCGTAAACCGGAATTACATTATTATTTTTTATCTGGTATTTTCCATCTTTAAATTCTACATCATAAATTACCTTGCTACTTGTGTAATTAACATGAGATGATTCGGAAAGTGGTGAAATCTCTAAAGCAAAAATTTTAGGGGGAGTATTGTCTTTTACAATGAATCCGAATTTTAGAGGATTTATTGGGTCTTCAGTTTTTGTATTCCTCAGTTCAAAATGCAAGTGCGGGCCACCAGAACTTCCTGAATTTCCACTTAATGCAATTTTTTCATTTTTTGAAATCTGAAAAACTCCGGGTAAAACAGGAATATCAACCTGAAATGATTTTCTTTCGTACTGAATATTCTTAATGAATTTGGCGATATCTGGCCTGAATTGGTTCAAATGTCCATAAACCGAAGTAGTTCCATTGTCGTGGTCGATATAAATTGCATTTCCATATCCCGATGGTGAAATTGAAATTCGGGAAACATATCCCTCAGCAACGCAATATACAGGAACATCAACTCTTCCCTGAGTTTTTATATCGATACCCGAATGAAAATGATTGCTTCTTAATTCAGCAAAACTGCTGCTTAAATACAGAGGGATTTTTAAGGGTGGGGCATAATAAACATCCTGCGCCGAAATAAAAAAGGAATAAAAAATAACTGCAAAAACTAAAAATAACTTCATCATTTTACCTGATTTTACTAACAATTTTGGGTAAAAGTAATCTTTTACCTTTTATTTAACAGAAAGGTGTTTGTAATATTTCTTTTCAATATTTTGCAATTACTTTTACAATAGTTCAAAAATATTAACTTTGCCAGTGAAATGCAGCTACGATGACTGACGAAGAGCAATTGCTTCTGAATAATTTGAAATTAAATGTACAGCAGTTTTTTAAAGAGTTTGCAAGGATTGAAAACGAAAAAAAGGAGCTGGAAAAAAGCGTGTTAAAATTAAAACACGAAATTGAAATATTGCAGGGCGAAAAAACTGAAATCAGTCGTAGAAATGAACAGTTGAGGTTAGCAACCCACCTTTTGTCGGGTGTCGATGAAAACAGGGAAGCGAAACAGAAAATAAATAGATTAATACGGGAAATTGACAAGTGTATTGCATTACTAAATAAGTAATGGACGGTGGACAAACAAGGTTTTAGAATAAATATTAAAATTGATGGTAAATATTATCCATTAACTATCAATAAAGACGATGAAGAGAGATACCGATTAGCTGCAAAAAGAGTCGATGAAATTGTGCGCCAATATCGCGAACAGTTTGGAGAACAAGACTCTAAAGATATTTTGAGGATGACTGCATTTCAAATTGCATTGAACAAGACTGAAGTTGTTCAACACAACGGCAAATCTCTTTTTATTGAAGAACTAAAAAACTTAAACGATGATATTTCTGATTTTTTAAAGGAAAAAGGAAGGAAATAGTGTAGTTTATTGACGAGAATATATTTATCGAAGCCCGTATAAAGTTTTGTAATAGTGTGTATTACGATACTTTTTACGGGCTTTTTTTATTAATTGATTAAAAATATACAAATGAATTTAATATCGTTATTGATAGGCGTTGTCGCTGGCTTTATAGTCGGTGGCGGTTTGTCCTATGTTATTTGGAACCGGGCGCTGAATTCCAAAAAAGCGCGGATTGTTGCTGAAGCCCAGGCTGAAGGCGAAGTGATTAAAAAAGACAAGATTTTACAGGCAAAAGAGAAATTTTTGCAATTGAAATCG
>JBBQPP010000567.1:0-3200 GCA_038217255.1 Bacteroidales bacterium
TGGGTTTGTTAAAATAAATAATGAAGTTGATAAAATAATGGAGCATGTATTGCATTCAGAAATCGATAAATACTGGTCTGACGGCAATAAGCTAATTATATCAGGATTTAAAGGAACTAATTTTCCTTTCAAAAAAATAAATACTCCATCTTTTAAAATGAATCTGAATTGGAAACTATCTGATTTATTATCTTATTTAAATACTTGGTCAGCAGTTAAAATATACAATGAGAAAAATAATTCTAATATTGTTGAAATACTTAGGCTTCATCTTGAGCCTCTGTGGAATTCAATTGATTACAAAACTGCAAAAATGGATTTGTATAATTATATTAGAAAAAAATAACAACAGCAGCCAGTCGGGTAAGCTAAGGGAATTTCACACATAACTTCTCAAAGAACCGTATCCCGATAAAAATCGGGACAGGCTGTGAACCTCTCAATTCATAAGGCTCTTATTATGTAGTCAACTTTTATTAGCCCCTTTCAACTTCATCTCGGGTTGATATTGAATCGCCCGCTATCCGCTTCATGCCATATTGCCATACGTAATGCCGCATGTTGGAAACAAAAGACGGAAACACTTGTTTGATATACAAATAGGATATACTTTTGATATATTAAAAAGTGAAATTTATGAAAACTGTATCATTAAAAATTGACGATTCAATTTTTGGAGAAACTGAAAAGATTCTTTCAAAAATTAAAAAACCGAGAAACAGGTATATTAACGAAGCAATTGAATATTATAATCGATTGCAAAGACGTGCAATTTTAGAAAAAAAACTTAAGGAGGAATCTGATTTAGTAAAAACAGATTCGATGGCTGTACTTAAAGATTTTGAAGAGATTGATTATGTCGATTAAACAATATGAAATCTGGACTGCAGATTTAAATCCACAAATTGGGACTGAACCTGGAAAAACAAGACCAGTACTCATTATCCAAACAAATCTATTAAACCAAATTCCCCATCCCTCAACAATAGTTTGCCCGTTAACGACAAATATTAAAAAAGATTCAGATGTTTTACGAGTACATTTAAAAAAAGGAGAAGCAAATTTACATCAAAATTGTGATGTAATGTTAGACCAAATTAGGGCAATTGATAATAACCGATTAATGAAAAAAGTTGGAGAATTACCAAAAAACTTAATTGAAACTGTAAAAGAAAATTTATTGATAATAATTGATTTAGAATAAAACCAGGATACTGTTGACAAATCAACATCTTAATTATCAATTAGAACAAAGAATGTAATACTAAAAACAAAATGGGATTTATACCAATTTCTATAAATAAATACATAAAAAAGCACTTGAAAAACAACCCAAGTGAAAATGAAAAAGATTTAAGAAGAAGACTTAACTCTGCACTATCAGATTATAAAAAAAGAATTAAATGTTCTTGTGGAAATGATATTTGGGTTATTGGTTCGGCATCAGTTGGAAATAGTTGCTTTAGTTGTATTACTGGAGAAAGTCATCCAAAAGACGATTACGAAATTGATTTGGCATTTAAGAAAACCGAAAATATCAAAGATCGCAGGCATATTGATGAAATTCCACCTTCTAAAATTTCGGGATTTTTTGACGATGATGGATATGAAATCAATACAGATTTGATTAAAAAACCCTCATTGTGTATCACTTGCATAAACGATGATAATCCAAAAGAGGAGATTTTTTGTAATATGATTCGATACGACCAGAAAGATGATGACAAATTTAAATGCTTTGCATATAAAAACCGAAAGATTTGAAAAAAAGAAAAAACACGACGACATAATAAACTTATTATGCAGTCAACTTTCATTAGACTAATTGGTAGCCTAATACCCAATGATAAAATAGTTTTGGATACGATTTATATACCCATCTCAACCAACGTACAGCCTTAACTTTGCTGCGTTTGAACCGTTTGTATTTTGTAACTCAACTAAAATACAGCTCATTTTTGTTGCAAGTTTGAGCCACATTCAACACATCAGCAAGCCGCTAAAATGAATAGTTAAAGACAATAAAAAATCTTGAAACCCTTTTCTTAATCAAACTTCTCACCTATACTCTCTTGCAACCCGAATCAACATTCGAAGATTTTCCTCAGGAGTATTCGACGGAATGGCACAACCGGCATTCAAAATAAAACGGTTTGTTTTTGAATAAATATCAAGCAATTCAGTCGTTTTTTTCTCAACCAAATCTGCACTTCCCATTGCAATTACTCCGCTTGGATCAATATTTCCGATAAAACAAGCTCTATCGTGTGTGGCATCAAAAGCTTTTTGAACGTCGGTTTTATAGTCCAGTTCAACGGCATCAGTGCCGGTTTGCAGCATCAAATCAAGAATAGTTTCTGTATTGCCGCAAATGTGCAATGTGTAGGGAAGATTGCATTTGTGTGCTTCATTAACCACAATTTTCTCCCAGGGCAAGGCAAACATTTCGTACATATCAGGTGAAACCATTTCAGGACCGGCCGGACTGTCGCCATTGGAAACCATATCGCAACCGGTTTGCGCCATTAAACGAATAAACTGGCAACTAATGTTAGTACAATATTCGAGTAATTCAGTTACAAGTTCCGGTTCTCCAATAATCAGGTCGAGCATCCATTCCTGGCTTCCACGCATCATGCTTGCCAATGAAAAAGGCGCCTGGTCGCAGTTGCCACGAACATAAATTTCATTTTTAAAATGCTGCTTTATGATTCTTGTTGCTTCCAGCCAGTGTTGCACATACCGATAGTTTTCGATATTTACTTTTTTCAGGTTTTTAACCTCATCAAGCAATAACAAACTCCCCTTGTGTGAACGTGCGGGGTCATTTTGAGGAAAATCAACAGGAACGCCAACTGCACCAGCCAAAGTCACCGTGTCCAAATCCACCAATATCCCATCAAATTCATATTTTTCGACCGATTTGATAAACACTTCGGCCATGATTTTCGGGTTGTCCCTGAATTGCGCCATGCTTACTCCGGCTTCTTTTGCCGCCACCATGAAGTTGTGCAGCATTACCGGAATCCTGTCCGGTTTTTCACCTTTTAGCGCTGCCTGAATTCTTTCGTATCCGTTCATATCTTTTAAAATTTGTTAAAGATTTCGGGTTTTTTGAACTTTGAACTTTAAACCCGGAATTTCAGTCTTCCGACTTCTCACTTCCCATGTTTCTTACCTTATTTTCCCCAGTATGGTCA
>JBBQPP010000568.1:0-3194 GCA_038217255.1 Bacteroidales bacterium
TGATTAAAACCGGGAAAGTTGCCAAAATGCTGGGGCTGGCTGTAGTTAACGGATTTACCGGAAGTTCAATCTGGCATATGTTGTATGCATTTCCTCCAGTTAATCAAGAGATGCTGAACAAAGGCTATGAAGATTTTGCAAAGCGCTGGATTCCAATTCTGGATGAATATCAGAAAATGGGAGTCAAATTTGCGCTTGAAGTACACCCTTCAGAAATAGCCTTTGATATTGCAACTGCACGTCGAGCATTGAAAGCGGTAAATAATCATCCGGCATTTGGCTTTAATTTCGATCCAAGTCATTTGGGTTACCAGGGCGTAGACTATGTGAAATTCATCTACGAATTCTCCGATCGCATTTTCCATGTCCACATGAAAGATGCCTATTGGAACGAACATCCCATGGAAATTGGAGTATTTGGCGGCCATACCGATTTTGGTGACAATCGTCGCTATTGGAATTTTCGGAGTTTAGGGCGTGGTAAAGTTGACTTTGAAAATATTATCCGGGCGCTCAACGACATTAAATATCAGGGACCTCTTTCCGTTGAATGGGAAGATAGTGGTATGAACCGTGAAGTTGGTGCCGTTGAAGCCTGCGACTTTGTTCGTTACAGCGATTTCGATCCTTCGGATGTTGCTTTCGACGATGCCATGCAAAAATAGTTTCAAGTTTGAAGTTCCAAATTCCAAGTTGACTGATCCGATGACTTGAAGCTCATCGGATCAGTTTTCCTATATCTAAAAACATCCAAATCAACAATAATGACCAACAGAAGAAATTTCTTGAAAAGCACAACTACTGCTGCAGTTGGATTAAGTCTTGCTGCCACCATGCCAATCCCTATGAATGCCTGTGTTGGTGCAAATGATAAACTTCGTTGCGGTGCAATTGGAATCAATGGGATGGGCTTTGCCGACCTTTCAGCCTTTTTACGTCAGAAGAATACCGAATGTGTTGCCTTGTGTGATGTTGATAGCAATGTATTGAACAAACGTGCTGCTGATGTTGAAAAAATGCAGGGTTTTAAACCCCAATTATACAGCGATTACCGGAAGCTGCTCGAAAATAAGGATGTTGATGTGGTTATTATCGGCACACCCGACCACTGGCATTGTTTGCCAATGGTAGAAGCCTGTCAGGCAGGGAAAGACGTGTATTGCGAAAAACCACTGGGCAATTCCATCGAGGAAATTAACCTGATGGAGCGGGCTGCCAATAAATACAATACGGTTGTTCAGGTGGGTATGTGGCAACGCAGCGACCCGCACTGGCGCGATGCGGTTGATTTTGTGCAATCAGGAAAACTTGGGAAAATCCGCACTGTCCGTACCTGGGCATACCAGGGATGGATGGAACCAGTGCCAGTAAAACCTGATAGCGAAGCTCCGGCCGGAGTTGATTACGATTTCTGGCTCGGACCTGCAAAAAAACGTCGATTCAATCCAAATCGGTTCCATTTTAATTTCAGGTGGTATTACGACTATGCCGGAGGGTTGATGACAGACTGGGGCGTACATATTATCGACTACGGTTTATTTGGAATGGGAGACAAAGCGCCAAAATCGATCATGTCGATGGGAGGTAAATTTGCTTATCCTGATGATGCCGCTGAAACACCCGATACACTTCAGGCTCTATATGAATTTGACGGACACACCTTACTTTGGGATCACGGAACCGGAATTAATGGTGGACATTTTGGACGCGACCATGGTGTTGGATACGTTGGAAACAATGGCACTTTAGTCTTAGATCGTAACGGATGGGAAGTCATTCCGGAACAGAAAAAAGGTAAAGACCAAATGGAACGAGTGAATCTGATTAAAGGGACAGGCAAAGGATTGGATTACCATATGGCGAATTTTATTGAAGGTGTGAAAGACCGTAACCGCAACCTGAACGCCAGCATTGAAATTGCTGCCAACACTGCACGTGTTGCTCATTTGGGAAACATTGCGATCCGCACTGGCCGTCGTTTGTATTGGGATGCCGAAAAGAGCAAATTCATTAATGACGATGATGCCAATAAATTTTTGGTGCCTGAATATCGTGCGCCGTGGGTACTGCCGAAAATTTAAATTGAAATTATATCAGGAACCCGATGCAGAAATGTGTCGGGTTTTTTTACGGTATAAATTGAGACAAATTTAAACTTTCGCTTGTATTCGCATCAGTAGATAATCTTTCTTTATAAATCAAAAGTTAATTGATATTATGAAACATCAATTTTGCTTTATTTTTAAATGGCAATGCGGCTAATTTATTCTATTTCAAATATTATGAATGATGTTCTATTCGAATTCGTTTTTTCTGCATAATTTTTCATAGTTTTGTTAAATCGATTTTTCCACTTTTTTTTAAGCAACTTATGGAGTATAATTTTATTGGGAAAACAATATTAATTGCTGAAGATGAGGCTGTAAGTCGATTTCTTTTTGAGAAAGCTTTAAAAAAAACCAGCGCAAATCTGTTTTTTGTAAAAAATGGTATTGAAGCCGTTGAAATGGTTAGAGAAAATACAGAAATTGATCTTGTTTTAATGGATATTCGCCTGCCCCGAATGGATGGAATTGAAGCAACTGCAAAGATTAAGGAAATTGATCCTGAAATGCCGGTAATTATTCAAACTGCTTATGCAACGCAATCATCACACGATGAAGCCATAAAATGTGGTTGCGATGATTTCATTACCAAACCTATCCAAATTGAAACTCTGCTTATACTTTTGAAAAAACACCTTTTATATTAGGATCTTTGTTAGTGATTTCGATAAAATGCAACCAAAGACCTCATAGAATTCACTAATTTATTGGAGGGTAGAAAGCATCTTTAAAATGCTCCAGTTCGAAATTTTGCCCATAGAAAATAATAGAAATCACATCAAAACGGGTATCGCAATACAGATCCTTTTCCATAATGAAGGCTTCCGCAGCATTTACTAAAAACCGTATCTTTTTGTTTGAAACTGCTTCTGAAGGATGTTCGTAGGAATCAGTTCCACGAGCTTTCACCTCAACAATCACCAATTCTTTACCATCTTTTGCTATGATGTCAATTTCAAGGTGATTCCAAAACCAGTTTACTTCGAGAATTTCGTAACCCAACGACTTAAGGTGGGCAACGGCCAGTTCCTCTCCCCTATTTCCGAGCTCTTTTGCTTTACTCATTTTGCAAGGTATTTTAAACTACAA
>JBBQPP010000569.1:0-3189 GCA_038217255.1 Bacteroidales bacterium
TCCGGTTTTAGGATACCAGTTGGCTTCGGGTGTCAATAGTAAATAATCGGGTGTGATAAATGCGTACCTTTTATCCACATTGATAACAAATTTTCCATATTTTTCCTGCATAACTTCCTGATCAATATCAAGATAGCAAAGTGCTTCGTCAATTTTTCCGGCATAAGTAAATTCAACTTTTACCTCTTCGCCAGGATTAAAATTCATTTTATCAGAAACGATAACAAGTTGTTTTTCGCGTAAAAAGGGTGTTTCTGTTCCGTTCAGTTTGAAACTTGAAATTTTCAATCCGTCGTTCAAACTGAAAATTAATTTTTGAATTGGTTCTGCACTTTCGTTTTTTAATGTCATTACCGAAGTTGCCGTAATGGTTTCCGGTTTGTGTTCAATTGTAATGGTTTGTGAAATTGTTGACGGCGTTTTTATCCCGACATATTTGTTGTTTAATTCAACAACTTCTGCCCTGAATTTTTCGGTTTGTTTGAATTTATTGATATGGTTGTAAGCTAAATAACCTCCACCTGCCACAAAAATAATGCTGAGGAAAAGTGAGATCCAAGTTGTAGATTCAGATTGAGGCAACCTTTTCAGCAAAAAAATGGTGGCAAAAATAAACCCAAGCCCCAGCGAAAGATAGATTCCTCGGTGTATTAATATGGTTTCAAGGTTCCCAAAACCCACAATATCAGAATTGAGCATCGGGATATTGAATGCCATGTAATCGAAAATGTAATAATATTTAGCTTGCAAAAGGAAAAGCGTGATACCGATATAACCCAAAATCAACACAAAAGTGATTGCCTGGTTGCGGATTACGCTCATAAGCAAAAACGAAAGCCCCATAATAAAAATAAGTGTCGGGACACTTATGGCAAGCAAATAAAAACCGTACGATACCCAACTTACAGATGTTCCTTTTGCAATCAAATTGAAAATTAGAGCAAGGATTACAACCATAACGTTAAGAACCAGAAAAACCTGAAGGTTTCCCCAGGTTTTACCAACAACATATTCGCCGTTGGTCATTGAGCGCATGTAGATTACCTCGGTTGTGTCGAGTTTTTTGTCGCGTTTTAAAAAGTCGGATGCAAGAAAAACTGCAATGATTGCTTGAGCAACGTTCAAAATCAACAGGTTGAAATAAGGGATTGCGCTTGGGATTGCTTTAATTGCCCAGCCATCTCCGCCATTTCCTTGGATAACCATGCCGAAATTCATCCCGAAAAGCACAAGCAAGGAAAGGATGCTAAAAATCCTGAAAAACCAACTCCGTAAAAGCGTTTTACGCTCGTATTTTGAGATGGATAATATATTATGAATTGATATCATTTTCGATTTATAATTGGATTAAACTTTTGTCCACTGATTTAATTTATTCTCCATGAAATGAACGTAAGCATGTTCAAGGTTTGGTGCGATTTGCTCCCCGTAATACCCGTTTATTTCGTTGGCAACCACCTGAACCTCCCATCCCCCATCGATTGGAATTGTTGAAATTACAGGGTATTTTTCGTTTATTTCGAGATATTCTTTTTCCGTTGCTTTGATTAGCCAAACAAAACCTTCGGCTTCTTTCACCAACTGTTCGGGCGAACCTGAAAAAGCTAGGTTACCTGTATTTAACAGCGCCATGTTATCACAGGTACTCGAAATATCACCAACGATATGTGTTGAGAGGATGATGATTACGTCGCGTGTGCTGATTGTGGAAAGCAGGTTCCTAAAACGGATGCGTTCCTCTGGATCGAGGCCGGTGGTTGGTTCGTCAACGATAATGATTTTTGGGTCGTTAATCAATGCCTGTGCAATTCCCAACCGGCGTTTCATACCGCCCGAAAGTTTATTTGCATTACGGTCACGTGCTTCAAATAGACCTACTTCTTCAAGCATTTGTTCCACTGCCGTGCGGCGTTTTGCGGAGTTTTTCATTCCGGCTAAGCGGGCTGCATAATCCAAAAATTCATAGGTTTTTAGTTTCGAAAAAAAACTGAAATCCTGCGGTAAATAACCCAACATTGAACGGATTTCCCGCCTGTTTTTTGCAAGGTCCAAATCGTTTACCAAAACTCTGCCGCTGCTGGGTTTCATAAGGGTTACGAGGATGCGCATCAAAGTTGATTTACCAGCACCGTTTGGCCCGAGCAAACCAAACATTCCATTTGGTATTTCAAGGTTCAGGTTTTTAATGGCGTAGCTGCCACCTTTGTAAACTTTATTGAGATTTTCGATTTTTATTTGCACTTCTGAATGTATTGTATTGTTAAAAACAGTGCCTTTGACAAATTAATATGTAAATAGTTTAAACCCAAAACGGTTTTATATGAATTAATTTTAATTGTACCAATATTCAATGTAGAAAATTAATTTGAGCAAGGATATATTAAAAGAACAGATTTCAATTTTTTGAAACCTGTATTTTGCATTTACAAAAAAAGCCCTGCATCTGCAGAGCTTTTTATCAATTCACCTTTTTTCTAATCTATTTTTCCAAATTATAAACATATTCATCATTTATACTGGTCAAAACAACTTTGTAACTACCGTTCTCTAATTTCGACAAATCGAAGCCCTTCTGAATTGAAAAATCTTTACCAATTCTTTTGGAGAAGAACAGCCCCTCATTGTTATAGATCGACATATTAATGTTTTCCTGGTCAAAATTCAAGAAAGACAATTTCAACATGTCGTCTTTAAACGAGAAGTAAGGGTCGAACCTCATTTTCGAATCTCCTACACAGATTTCCTTGTTGCTTACTTCAAACTCCCGGGAAACCCTGGTGTCGTTAACTTTCAGTTTTAAAAGGTATGCTCCATTTTCAAGGTTAGCAAAATCAAAGGTTTGCTTATACTCGGTTGAAGCTTTGGTGGTTTGTTTGTAATAAACCAAATCACCATTCTTAGTTTCAATGCTCATTTCAAAGAGAGCAGGGTTTTCATTTGTAATCGACACAACTGCCTGATCGGCGTTTAAGGGGATTACATCCATTTTTGGTTTTTCAACCGCAGTAGAAATTGCTGCAATAACTACTGCCAAAAAAGTACTTAAAAATTTAATTGTTTTCATGTCTACACATTTTTAAAAGTTTAACGTGAATTGACACTGCAAACATAAAGCGGTTTCTGTAAATATGCTGTATAACATGTGTTAATAATTTATAAATTAATTGTAAAGTTTGTGTAAATGTTAAG
>JBBQPP010000570.1:0-3187 GCA_038217255.1 Bacteroidales bacterium
CCAATCCAGGCTTGCTCTTTATAATCATAGCTCCCGGTCATTGTTCGGGCTGTATCAAAAATTTCAAGTATTATTTCAGCTGGAACGTCGTCGTTGGAAAAACTCCATTCACTTAATTTTTTATCAAATAATCTATATAAACTTTGGTCTATTTTTGCGCCTGCTGTGTAACTGTTGTAATTCATGTCTTTAATTTTTTGAGTTGTTGCTATATTTTTGATGATTTTGGTTAAAACCTGTTGATGATTTTTTAAGCTTATCCTTTGTTTCATCTTTTTTGTTCTGCAATCTTCCAGCAAGTTCGTCCACTATCCCCTCTTCAAAAATTAAATCGTCATCGGTGAAATGTGCAAATTTCTGTTTCAACTTACGCTGCCGTTTAACACAGAATTCCTTAGTCGAATTGTTTCTGTTTTGCGTTGTTCATAAAATCAGAGGTAATTTCGGAACCCTGCGCACCGTAAGAATCAACTACTGTTCCCTTTTTTCCATTTCTTAATTTCAAAACATACAAAATGCTCGAATCGGATGGGTTGGTTTCACCTTCAAATCGATGAAATTCCATCAGTTTTACTTCCTGTGGAGAATGTAAATTTCCTTTGCCATCATCTAAAAGGCCTTCATCTGTTACTGAAAAATTCCCTTTATAGTCTTGTTTGCTCAAATCTTCGAGCGCCTGTATCAATGTGGTGTATTGATTATTTTTTTCCATCACTTCAAGTTTTTAATAGCGTTTTACTTTTTTATGTTTTCCAAACTATTATTTAGTGTAAATAATTAACAGAATCGTGCCATAAGAAATCAGTAAGCAAAATCAATCACAACTGATTGTAAATCAATATTGAAATGAAAAAGGGCATAATAAAAAAGAAGAAAGTGGAATTAAAAATCCCCAATTATATGTGGAATGCTGTGTATTTTGTTCCTCAATAAATTTCACTTTATATGCAACTCAGCAAAATAAAGTGGTCAATCTGTTACGACATACTTTTTATTTTGAATCCAACTTTACAACCACATTAAAACCGCTGTCGCTGGACGAGTTGTTCAACTGGAAAAACAGGAATTTGAAGAGTTCGTATTCCAATTCAACACGGTAGCGATCTTCGTCCTGGCGGGTGCTTTCGCCAAACATTTGTTCGTAGTTTACAAAAAGGTCGTTTGTAATATATTTCCCCACGGTAACCGTAGCGTTTTCAAAACTCCCGTCGCTTTTTATTTCGATATAATCCACGTCCAATTTATCGCCAAGAAATTTTGAGATTTGTGATGAAAGAAGTGAAGTGGCCGCAGTTTCTGCCAAACTTCCACCGCCACCGCCCGAAATGTTGTCTTGCTGGCTCAGTGTAAGTTCGTTCAAACCTTTGCCAAAAAGTATATAGGAAAGTGCATCGCCTTCGTTGATCGAACTCCCGTCGAGCATAAAATCGATTTTTGGGGAAGTTGCTGTTCCGGTTATATTTACTGTCATTTCTTGTTCCGCCCGCTGCGAATTTCTAAAAGTATATTTTGCGGTAATGTTCATTTGTGGCTGTATTTCTTCGCCGCCCTGGAAACTTACCGTACCATCTTCTATAACGAAAGTCCTGCCATACAAATCATACTGTCCGCGCACAACGTCCACTGTTCCAAATACTTCAAAATATTCAAGGTTTTTTCGCAGCTCCAAATCACCGGATAGTTCAATTCTGAAATCTTCGTTTTTTACCCAGGTGTTTTTAGGGATTTTGATGTTCAGTTTCCCCGTGAAATTCTCAAAATAGTTGCTCCCAACACTGTCTGTTGCACTTGTGTTGTCAATCGGTCCAGCTACGAAGGTTGTATCCTCCCACTGACCTGATTTTTGCAGTTCGCGCAGCAATATGGGCTTTGGCATTTCGGGGGCGTTGAACCTCCCCATTAAGTTCATCACAAATGGTAAATAAACTTCAGCCTCCGGAATGTTCAGGTCACCGCCGAAGACAACTTCTCCCTTTTTCCCTGCAAGCGATGCATTTCCCGAAACTTCCATATTGAGTTGCCTGTGGTCAACAGGGTTGAAGCGATCAAATTTTACAGCAATGTTTGTGTTGCTAATGTCACCTTTGTATAAAACCGAGTTGAAATCCATTTGACCAGAAGCTGTCATTTGCCCGTCAGAAGTTTCAATCCTGAAGGTGTCCAAATTCACTTTGTCGCTTTGGAAATCAACTTTAAAATCGATTTTGCGATAATCGATGCCATAATTCGGCATTTTAAGTGCGGCTTTTTGCAATTGGAGGATTCCTTCAGGTTTGGGGTTTTCCACGGTTCCGTCAACCGTAACTTTGCCTTCCAGGTAACCTTCGATTTGTTCGGTAAATTCCATGGCTTGCAAAATATTCAACGGGAACCGATCCACGGTCAAAGTCGCATCAATTGAGTCAGTCGGATCCATTTTGTATTGAATGCTGTCCAATCGCAGCATTATTGGCAGATTGCCGGCAATCTCAATCCTTCCGCTGTCCTTCGGTACTATTTTAGATGAAAAATTAAGTAGATCTGATTGGTAATCGACCTCCCCGCCAAATTCATTGATTTTATATTTGTTGAATACCGGGTTTTCGATTTCGAAATTCCCTTTCATTTCAGGCGAAACAGCGGTTCCTTGCAACGTTGCAGAAAGGTTGAGTTTTCCTGAGGCATCGATTTCTTTATAAAAAGTTTTTGCCATTTCGGCAAAGTCGATGTTTGTCAACTCCACTTTAAAATCTTCTTGCCCGTTCATGCTGAATGTTCCATTTGCTGCAATTCGCGCAGTGCTGTCAGTGTCGTTTTGCACAAGCGCAAAATTTTGCAACCGGTAATTGACTGAATCCATTTCAAATGTGGCAGGCGATTTTTCCAGCGCCCAGTTTTGGTCTTTGTATTGAATGGCCCATTCTTCCAAACGCAGTTTTATGTTTTCTTCCCAATTAATCCCGGCGCTTATGTTGGTGTTTAAATCGTGGTTGGTAACATGCCCAACAATAAAAGCGGAATCCAGTCCGGCTCTGATTTTTGCTGTAACCGAATCAAGTTGGAAAGCAGCATTCCAAAGGTTGTTGACGGCGAGTGCAGCGTTTATCAGCGTATCGTTTGCAGCCATAACAGCATCGGCTTTTATAATTATGCTGTCGGCATAAATGCTGTCGAATTCGGTTTCGCTGAGCGCAAGCAGGGCATCGAT
>JBBQPP010000571.1:0-3186 GCA_038217255.1 Bacteroidales bacterium
CAGGTTGCACCAACATCAATACTTCCAACCGGATTTCCAAGCAAGTAAACCGATAGAAAATAGAGCAGAGTTGGGAGCAAAGAAAACACAACTAATGCCATACCGGCAATGAATTTGGCCAACACAATTTGCAAATCTGAAATCGGGTGGGTTAATAGTGTTTCGATTGTCCCGGTGCGCTTTTCATCGGCAAACAAACGCATTGTTATAGCCGGAACCAAAAAAAGATACAACCAGGGTGCAAGTAAAAACAAGCCTTCCAAAGTTGCATATCCATTGTCGGGGATGTTGTAAACTCCCAGAAAAACCCATAAAAACAGACCAGTTACCAGCAAAAAGACAATCACAACAAGATCGCCAATCAGCGAACCTAAAAATGTTTTTATCTCTTTTTTGAATAAACTGTTCATGTGAGTTTAAAGTTTCGGGTTCAAAGTTTAAAGTTGCGGGGTGAGGGTTCCAAGAATCCAGTATCCAGTATCCAGTATCGAGTATCCAGTATCGAGTATCATTTTAAATTTCAGTTTTTTAAAAGTTCAACCATTTTTTGCGCTGCACGTTTTGAACCGCCGGGTTCACCCATCAGTTCTTTTAAACGTTTATAATCAATCAATATTTTTTCACGGTATTCTTCATCAAAAAGCAGTTTTTCCATTTCTGCTTTTACATTTTTCAATGTCATTTTCATTTGAATATACTCGCTAACAATGATTCTGTTCATTATAATATTTGGCAATGCAACACCCACGGTTTTCAGCACAAAATTGCGCATCACAATATCTACCGGCCAGCCGCCTTCCATTTTGTAAATTACAGTTTGTGGCACATCAAAAAGTGCCGTTTCAAGGGCGGCAGTTCCCGATGCCACAAGCGCAGAGTGTGAATTGTTTAGCAAATCATAAGTTTGATCAAAAATCAATTGCACCGATGAACCTGTCAAATATTTCTTGTAAAGTTCAATATCAATACTATTTACCCCGGCAACCACAAATTGAAATTTGGGGAATAATTTAGAAATTTCAACCATTAAAGGCAAAGTATTTTTAATTTCCTGAACACGGCTACCGGCCAATAGTGCCACAATTTGCCTTTCGTCAAGTTTGTTCTTTTCAAGAAATTCGGTATTGGAAAGCGCTTTTTTACTGAATTCAGAAATGGAATCCAAAAGCGGGTTTCCTACATAATGAACATCGTAATCATACTTTTTAAAATATTCAGTTTCAAAGGGAAAAATGGTAAACATCTCGTCAACTACCTCTTTTATTTTTTTTACGCGGCGTGCTTTCCATGCCCACACTTTTGGCGAGATGTAGTAAAAAACTTTAATATTATTTTTTTTTGCAAACTCAGCAATTCGAAGGTTAAATCCCGGATAGTCAATTAATATCAAAACATCAGGTTGAAATTCAAGTAAATCGGCTTTGCAAAATTTCAAATTACCGTTAATGGTTTTTAAATTTAACACAACATTTACAATGCCCATAAAAGCCATTTTATTGTAGTGTTTAACAAGTTCTCCACCAACATTCTGCATCAAATCTCCACCAAAAAAACGGAATTTAGCATTCTTGTCAGCCTGCTTCAATTCTTTCATCAAATTTGAACCATGCAAATCGCCAGATGCCTCTCCTGCTATTAAATAGTATTTCATTTTTTACAGGATAAAGGATTTTGAGAACCAAGTATCAAGAATAGAGAAACCTTTTTCATATTAAAAAGCTCTTGAAATCAATATTACAAACGCGTACAAAATTGTCGCACCCAAAATTCCGCGGGCAGTTTTTTCAAATTTCAGTTTAATAAAACCCATAAAAATGGCGCTATTTACAAACACACACAAACTACCAAGTTTTACAAGAACGTTAAGTTGCTGCAAACTTCTTGTGTAATCTGAAACTGAAATATCGTTTTTGCCAATGAGGTAAACAACAAAAAAAACAATTACAGGCACTATAAATCCTACTAAAAAACCGATGCCCACATTGTCAAATCTGTTTGTTCTGCGCCTTTGCATTAAAATTTCCAGTTTTGAATTTGTTTCAGTGTTTTATAGCAAGTCATATCAACTGTAACCGGAACCACCGAAGCATAATCGTTTTCCAACGCAAAAATATCCGTTTCGGTCGATTCGAGTTCGAAATTTTTGAAATAACCCGACAACCAGTGATATTCCCTTCCGTGCGGGTCAACGCGTCTTTCAAATTCTTCAACCCATTTTCCGTGCGCTTGCCTGCAAATTTTTATCCCTTTCGGTTTTCCTTTCGGAATGTTAACATTCAAACAGGTAAACGGCGGCAAACCATTTTCCAACACACTTTGAAAAACCTTCGCCACTATCATTTTGGCCTTTGAAAAATCGGCTTCAGAACTATAATCGTCGAGCGAAAATCCTATGGAAGGAACACCGTGCAAACTACCTTCGATGGCAGCACCCATTGTTCCACTATAAATTACACTAATTGATGAGTTATTGCCATGATTGATTCCGGAAACAACATAATCGGGTTTCCTTTCGAGTAAACTATTAAAACTGAGTTTTACACAGTCAACAGGTGTTCCGGTACATTTGTAGGTAGGCACACCATGAATTTTCTCAACAGGCACGGCTCGCAGGGGCTGGTCAACCGTAATCGCACAGGATTTTCCCGACATTGAAGTTTCAGAAGAAATAACCACAATATCCCCAAAAAACTGCATCACTTCAACCAACTCACGCAATCCACGTGCATGAATTCCGTCATCGTTGGTCACTAAAATTAAAGGTTTTTCTGACATTTTTTTTTGAATAGGATGCAAAGATAATGAATAATAAATTGCGCGTTGCCGATGGAGTTGTTTTGAAGTAACTTTTAAGAGTCCAACGCCGTGGCGTTTTGTTTTAGTTACATTAGTATTTATAAAATCTTATACCGATGTTTCGCAGCGATGCTGCTTAAAAAAACACTTTCTATTATGCTCCTTTTTCTACCATACTTTTGCAGCGATGCTGCTTTCCAATAACATATTGCTTAAAATTTTTATTGTTACCATTTTTCGTTTTGAAGCGCCATAGGCGCAAAAGTATGGTAGAAAATTATTAGTTAAATTTGTTCAAAGCACCATAGGTGCGAAACAAGTTTCATAAGGAACTTAACAGCTCTGATTTGCTATGTGAAAAGTATGAAAAACGTAGTTTTCCGATTATTG
>JBBQPP010000572.1:0-3176 GCA_038217255.1 Bacteroidales bacterium
CGTAAGGAAAATAATGAAAGTACGCATATACAAAAAATAATTAGAGTTTATGGGCAGGATTCTATCATTATAGCCAAACCAAAACAATTACGTTACTGGTTGCCATCAATCGCATTGAGGGATGCAGATGAAACTTTTGCGGACTACGTTAAATCCCGATACTATAATGCTTAGAGATTCATTGCCAACATATCAAACTCCAAGAGATAATGACCTTAGTGTTGCTCCAAATTTTGAAGTGGATTTAGTATTGTCATTTATTGATAAGTATGTTCCAGATTTCCCCTCATATTACCTATCAACAAAGGATTCAGAAAAGGAAAATAGGATAAGTGATATTCTTGTTAACCATTTTGAATTATGCAAACATGAATCTGGTGGTTATATTCCTTTTAGGTTTGGTAAAAATCCAACGCAAGCAGAATCAGATAAAGAAACAGATATTGGAGTTTTTGTGATGACTCGAAACCAAACACCACTCCCGATAATAGAGTTTGAAGCAAAAAGATTTTCAGAATCATCAAATAATAAAGAGTACGTATGTGGGTTACGAGGAGGAATTGAACGTTTTAAAAGAGGCCACCATTCTTCCCATCTTAAAGTAAGTGGCATGTTCGGATATATTCAAAGTAGGACTTCTTCTGAATGGATTGA
The DNA here is from genome assembly GCA_038217255.1 of Bacteroidales bacterium. Classification (GTDB taxonomy): domain Bacteria; phylum Bacteroidota; class Bacteroidia; order Bacteroidales; family Prolixibacteraceae; genus Draconibacterium. The sequence goes on from JBBQPP010000572.1 coordinate 655, forward strand.
AAAAGTAAATAATTGGATTATAGAATTATCTCATAGTAATGTAGATAACACAATTGATTGGAAAGGTGATAAAGAAATATTGACTAAAGCAGATTCCTTACGATTAGTCGAAAAACTGTTTTCTTCTCATTCAAGACAATTGGCTGGAGATAGAATTTTGCTTTGGCATTACTTGATTGATTTGAATTAAATCTTGTGTATTGTTTCCCATTCCCAATAAGTACATTTCATTAAAGCAATTTCCTTCTTCCATATTACCTTTCCATGTTGCCACACAAATTTTTCACCCTAAAAAAAATCCTATATTTGCATATTTTTTAAAATCAGAAGGTTTACAGCGATTTTTATGAGTAATAAGTTTCAGGAATACAAGCAATTAGATCTGTCGCAGATCAATAAAGATGTTTTGAAAAGGTGGCAGGATGACGATACTTTTCACAAAAGTATTTCAACGCGCGAAGGCCGCCCAACGTTTGTTTTTTACGAAGGACCACCTTCGGCAAACGGTATGCCGGGCATTCATCATGTTATGGCGCGCGCCATTAAAGATATTTTCTGTCGTTACAAAACCATGAAGGGTTTTCGGGTGCACCGAAAGGCCGGTTGGGACACACATGGTTTGCCCGTTGAGTTGAGCGTTGAAAAAGTGCTGGACATTACAAAAGAAGATATCGGTACAAAAATTACCGTTGAAGAATATAACAATGCCTGTCGCAAAGAGGTAATGAAATATACCCGCGAATGGGAAGAACTGACCCGCATTATGGGCTACTGGGTAAATATGGACGATCCGTATGTAACCTACGACAACCGCTATATTGAAACGGTTTGGTGGTTGCTGAAACAGATTTACAAAAAGGGTTTGATGTACAAAGGTTACACAATCCAACCTTATTCGCCTGCCGCCGGAACCGGTTTAAGTTCCCACGAAGTCAATCAACCCGGAAGTTACCGTGATGTGAAAGACACCACGGCGGTTGCACAGTTTAAAGCAATCCGCAACAGTAAATCGGAATTTCTGTTTGAAGGAACGGATACAGATGTTTCATTTTTGGCATGGACTACCACTCCCTGGACTTTGCCTTCAAATACAGCGCTTTGCGTTGGTCCCGGTATAAAATATGTCAGGGTTAAAACCTTTAATCCATATACAGGAATTCCTGCAACTTTGATTTTGGCTAAAGATTTATTCCATGTTCATTTCAACTCAAAAAATGCCGAACTGGCTTTTGAAGAATATAAACCAGGGGATAAAAATATTCCTTACAAAATAATTGGCGAATACAAAGGCACTGAATTGGCTGGAGTTCAATACGAACAATTAATAGAGTGGGTGAAACCAAAAGGAAAAGCTTTTGAAGTAATCACAGGTGATTTTGTAACAACGGAAGATGGAACCGGAATCGTGCACATTGCACCAACATTTGGTGCCGACGATGACAGGGTTGCCAAACTAAATGGAATTTCGCCATTAATTGTTGTTGATAAAGAAGGCAAAAATCAGGCGCTTGTTGATAAAACCGGGCGGTTTTTTCTTGTCCAGAACATGGCAGATGAATTTGTAGCAAGTCATGTAAATCTTGAAAAATATGAAGAATTTGCAGGCCGCTACGTGAAAAACGAATACGATGAGCAGCTTACCGAAAAAGACAATACGGTTGATATTGACATTTCTGTAATGCTGAAACTCGAAAATAAAGCTTTCAAAATTGAAAAGCACACGCACAGTTATCCGCATTGCTGGCGAACCGACAAGCCGATTTTGTATTATCCGCTAGATTCGTGGTTTATAAAAACTACAGCAGTAAAAGATAAAATGGTGGAGTTGAACAACACCATCAACTGGAAACCACAATCAACAGGGACCGGACGATTTGGAAACTGGCTGGAAAACCTTGTTGACTGGAACCTCAGTCGCTCACGTTTTTGGGGTACGCCACTACCTATTTGGCGGACAGAAGATGGTACTGAGGAAATTTGCATCGGCTCAATTGAGGAGTTGATGGAAGAAATTGAAAAGGCGATGAAAGCGGGTTTCATGACTAAAAATCCTTATGAAGGATTTGAGGTTGGTAACAATTCGAAAGAGAACTACGACAAAGCCGATTTACATAAGCCATATGTTGACAGTATAGTTCTGGTTTCTCCATCAGGGCAAAAAATGTTTCGCGAGTCGGATTTAATCGATGTTTGGTTTGATTCGGGTTCGATGCCGTATGCACAAAGGCATTTTCCTAAAGAAAATGTCAAAAACTTCTCCGAAGTTTTTCCGGCAGATTTTATTGCAGAAGGAGTGGATCAAACCAGGGGTTGGTTTTTTACTTTACATGCTATTGCTTCGATGGTCGGAAAACCCTCGATAAATGAAAAAGGTAAAATAGATTTTACTTCATCAGTTGCATTCAAAAATATCATCTCAAACGGTTTAGTGCTGGACAAAAACGGCAATAAAATGTCGAAACGGTTAGGTAATGCAGTCGATCCATTTGAAACCATTGAAAATTATGGTTCCGATCCTTTGC
>JBBQPP010000573.1:0-3171 GCA_038217255.1 Bacteroidales bacterium
GACATTCATTGCGGGCAATGGTTGCCCAGGTATGCCGGGCCCATTTGGTAGTAACTTTCTTGCGGATGCCAATTTTCGGCATTATACCCTCAATATTGTGTGATTTTTCGCCGATAAGGTAATTGTTCACTGCACGGTAAAAACTCTTGTGGTGCTCAAACCTGTACGAAATATTCAGCAGTAATTTTTCACCTTTGTAGCGCTCTATAATTTCAAGCGCCTCTTGTTCTAATTTTATATTATATTTTCGTCCAGTTTTAAAACGGGAATAAACCAATCTGCCTCGTTTGGATTTTTCAAGGTAAAACAAGTCTTTTGCTTCTATACCTATTATATATATCATCAATATAAACATATCTTTAGCAAAAGCTTCGCCACTATTCGCTGGGTTGTATGCCACCAACCGTTTAATTTCATCGATTGTTAGTGTATGGTCGCGTGCGTCGGTTGTGCGCTTCGGGAATACATATTTTTTAAACGGGTAGTGTAAAATCAACAACCTCCCTTCATCCTCCTGATTAAAATGCTCTCTGCACTTATTAAAAAGCGCCCTAAAGGTTCGCATGTAGTTAATTATACCATTATTAACATTGCGAGCCCTCAGAAAATATTCGTACCGCATAAGAAAATTGACATTGATTTCCGTCACTGACAGTCTTTCACCATTAAAGATCTTTAAACTATTTACCAAAGCCACGAATTGGTCAGCAGTGCCTTTTACCGGTACTTTCTTAATATAATTATTAGCAAACTCAATAAAATCGATTTCAGATCCATTATTCTTTCCACGCAGCAAATATTCCTTAATATCTTTTACTGTCATACGACTTCGCCTATCTCCAAGCATAATATCTTTTTCCTGATAGCTGTTAATTACAGATGAAATTCGAAAATTGATAAAATCTTTGTTTTTCCCAGACTTAGCCCAGCCAGTTTTGGTATCCATTTGGTCAATTAGAATATACAAGTCTGTTGGGATGTAGTCGGATTTACGGTTGTGAGTAATCCTTATTTTGATGTTACCCGATCCATCGGATTTAACTTGGTTAGATCCTTTTAATACTATTGCTTTAAATGTTGACATACCGTATAATCTTTAAACAATCTTTAATAATCTTTAATTTTTTACGGTATAAATGTACAAAAAAAGCTGTACATATAAAAATAAAGTGGGGTTTCAAATCCTTATGAAACCCCACTTTTTATTGTCTTTTTAGCTTGCACGGGAGGAGAGACTCGAACTCCCGACACCTGGTTTTGGAGACCAGTGCTCTACCAACTGAGCTACACCCGTGTTTCTTTTTTGCGACTGCAAATATAATAATACATTCTAAATTACCTACACAAATCTACTTTTACAACGACAATATTCTCCTTTAAATTCTTGCTTTTTGTAAAGTTATCAACAGTAATATTTATTAAAAAATCCATAAGAAAAATCTTATGGATTTAGTGCGGAGAGAGAGGGATTCGAACCCCCGGAACCTCTCAGTTCAACGGTTTTCAAGACCGCCGCAATCGACCACTCTGCCATCTCTCCAAGCGCGACAAAAGTAGGACATTTTTTCAAATGGCAAAACCTTTTTTTCCGGAAAAATGAAATATTACTGAAAAAAAAAGAGAATAAAGATTGTTTTTTAAAAACTAATTTCAGAAATTAGTGTTCCTATAACAAGGTTCTCTGAAACAATTGATTTTACTGGTATTTTAAGAACTTTTAATATGTTTCAATTTTCAGACTTAACTTAATTTAGAAATATAAGTTTATTTAAACACTTATTTATCAATATTTTAACCATTTAATAAAAAATTTGCCGTATGAACAAAGCACAGTTAATTGATGCAATGGCCGCCGGAGCTGGCCTAACTAAAGTAGATGCAAAAAAAGCTCTTGATGCTTTCGTAGCTGCCACAACTGACGCCTTAAAAGGTGGAGACAGGGTAGCTCTTATTGGTTTTGGTTCTTTTTCAGTTACTGAACGTGGAGAAAGAACTGGAAGAAATCCACAAACAGGTAAAGAAATTTTAATTCCTGCTAAAAAAGTTGTTAAATTTAAAGCTGGGGCTGAATTATCTGACGCAGTTTAGTAAATTTCACAGGAAAAAGAAAAAATTAGGGGAACGGATTGTTTCCCTTTTTTTATTGCCTACTACCAAACAATTAAATTCAGAAAATGAAAAGTGAACTTCTGGAGTATTTATCAGCCCTTGTTACACCCGAGCGACTTTCGCTTTATAACAGAATAGTAGAAAACCGCACAAATTATATTACAGTAGTTTTGGAAGATATATTTCAACCCCAAAATGCCAGCGCAGTTTTGCGAACATGCGATTGTTTTGGCATCCAGAATGTACATGTGATTGAGAACAGAAATCAGTTTAAGGTTGACACCGAAGTTTCTATGGGTTCATCAAAATGGATTACTTTAAACACTTATAACAAGAGAAAGGATAACAGTTTAAAGGCAATTCAAAAGTTAAAAAATGATGGTTACAGGATTGTTGCAACGTCACCCCACTCTACTGATGTTGAGCTACCTGATTTTGATGTTTCAAAAGGAAAGTTTGCGTTGGTTTTTGGTTCTGAATTACCGGGTATTTCTGAAATTATCAATCAGGAAGCTGATGAATTCCTAAAAATCCCAATGTTTGGTTTTACAGAAAGTTTCAATATTTCAGTTTCAGCAGCCATTATACTTTTCCACTTGACCCAAAAACTACAGAATTCAGAATCTATTAGCTGGCATCTGACAGAAGATGAGAAAATTGATATTAAAATTCAGTGGATTAAGAATTCTATTAAGAAAAGTGTGTTAATTGAAAAACGATTTTGGGAAGAAAAAGGCATCAATCCGCCGAAAAAATAAAATATATATTCAGTTTTGAAATAGACCCACAACTTCCTCCAATTTCATCAGTTTAACTTTCATTTTTTTCCAGGTTTCGAATGGTAGCGGTATATTGGGTAATTCTTTAATAGCATTTTCAACTACAATTACTTTTTTCCCTCTTTTTGCCAAACCAATTACTGCATCGTTTACACAAACATTGGTAGTTACACCGTAAACTATTACTGTTTCAGGCGAAAGCAGATTTAATAATTGTTCGGTATAAGGATTTCCCTTAAACACGTCAAAGGCATCTTTTCTAATAATGTAATTTCTATATTTC
>JBBQPP010000574.1:0-3167 GCA_038217255.1 Bacteroidales bacterium
AGTTTTGAAGTTTTCTAAGCCTTACAAATTCAAAATTGCGCTTTCTTGAAATTTATTACAGGATTCCTATTGAGTTATAATCAGGGAGGCGGACTTTCCTAAGTCCGTCATCTTTTAAAATCTTTGACTTAGGAAAGTCAAAGTCCCTTTAGAGAACCGTTCTTTTTTTATCATGAAAACAAATCGCTAATATCATCCTGGTTCAGTTTCTTTAGGATGCTTTCATCGGTTTGGATGATACCGTCGGCAATTTTTTTCTTTTTGTTTTGAAGGCTTATGATTTTCTCTTCCACTGTATTTTTGCAAATCATGCGGTAGGCGAACACTTTTTTGTCTTGTCCAATCCGGTGGCAACGGTCAATAGCCTGGTTTTCAACAGCAGGGTTCCACCACGGGTCTACAATGTAAACATAATCGGCGGCAGTTAAATTCAGCCCAGTCCCGCCCGCTTTCAAACTAATAAGAATCACACGCAGGTTTTCGTTTTCCTGAAAATTATTCACCGACTGTTCGCGCTGTTTACTGCTACACTGGCCATCAAGATATTCGTATTCAATGTTCAGTTTAGCAAGTTCATCTTTAATTAATCCCAGCATTTTTACAAATTGCGAGAAAACCAAAATTTTGTGCTTGCCCGTTTTATTGGTAATGTGCCGCACGATTTCTTTGATTTTTACCGATTGGGTTTCGCTCACTTCATCCGAATTTAAAAGCACCGGCGAGTCACAAATCTGGCGCAAACGGGTTAAAGCTTCCAGCACCATCATTTTCGATTTTCCAATTCCATCGGCTTCAATTTTATTTAGTAGTTGGTTTCGGTACTCGTTGCGGTAGGCATCGTAAACACGGCGTTGTGCGCTTTCCATTTCGCAATAAATAATGTCTTCGGTTTTGTCGGGCAGTTCCGATGCTACTTTTTCTTTCGTGCGGCGCAAAACAAACGGATTGATTATTTTGTTGAGTTCGCCCGCAATCACCTCGTTTCCATCTTTATCGATTGGTGTTGAGTAGTTTTCCCTGAATTTCTGAGCGCCTCCAAAAAAACCGCGATTGGCAAAACTCATTTGCGCAAATAAATCGAATGTGCCGTTTTCTATGGGTGTTCCCGTTAATGCAATTTTATTTCGGGCATTTATTAAGCAAGCTGCTTTGTACCTGTGCGACAAAGGGTTTTTGATGGCCTGTGATTCATCGAGTACAGCATAATTAAACCGATACTTGCCGAGGGTTTCAATGTCGCGGAGTAAAACACCGTAGGTGGTAAAAACCAGGTCGTAGTTTTTGAAATCACTGGTATTCTTCTGCCTGTCAACACCATAATAATAGTGTGCTTTTAGTTTTGGGGCAAATTTTTTCAGCTCGTTTTCCCAATTGAAAAGCAGAGTGGTTGGCACAACAATCAGGTTGGTGCCCAATTTTTTGTTTGCCTGGTGTTGCAAAAATGCCAGTACCTGAACGGTTTTTCCCAGTCCCATGTCGTCGGCGAGAATACCGCCCCACTGCATTTCGTCGAGAAAATTCAGCCAGTTTAGCCCTTCTTTTTGGTAGTGCCGCAAATTGGCTTTTATCTGTTTTGGAACTTCGGTTGTTTCAATGTTGGTGAAGCTTTTCAGACGCTGCCTTTTTTCGGCAATTTCCTGCAAAATGCTTGTGTCATCAATATTCTCAAACAGCTCGTCAATTATCGAAAATCGCAGTTTCGAAATCTCCAGTTTATCTTTTTTGATTTCGCCGTTCCTGAAATATTTTTCGAGTTTATGAAACCACTCCGATGGCAAAACTCCCACTGATCCATCTTTTAACTGAATATAACGTTGTTGGTTGAGCACCGCTTTTTTTATGTCGTTTAAGGTAACCCGGTTATCGCCAAAACTTACTGAAATATACACTTCAAACCAGTCCTGCCCCGATGTAACCGATGTGTTGATTTTACCTTTGTAAGGTGAATATTTGAAGTTTTTCAAATCTTTCAGCCCAAAAACTTCAACATTTGTGGCCTGCAGTTGGTCGAAAAATTTGTAAAACCACATGTCTTTTGTGAAATCGCTGTAATGCAGGTAAAATATTTTTCGGCTTTTCTGGTTTTCAAAATCGGGGTGCAGTTCGGCAAGCAATTCCAGAAAATCATCTTCAAGATTAAAGTTCCGTTTGTATTCGGTAACTACTTCGCCATTTTTTACGAGGATATTTCCCGTGGTATTTAAAATTGCCGAAACGTTGTGATCGTATTCCACACGGGGCGTAAAAACCACATATTCATTTTGTTCCGAAAGGAATAACTGCTTTTTGTGAAAATCCAGTTCTACCGTCTCACTTATAAACGTGCCTTTTTTGTAACGGACTTCAAAATTCTTTGAGATGGGCTCAACAACATTTTTAAAGAATTCATCTTTATAGGCGGCCACCATTTTTACATTTTCCGGGAAATCCGCAATAATTTGTGCCGCTTTTTGGCTTTTTACAAAATGGTAAATGTTACCGTTTAAATAAAAATAATTGTCTGCCGGTTGCGTCTTTGTTGCTTTTCTTTTTCGCATCTCGTCTCCAATTTTGATTTTTAAATTTAAGGTTAAAAAGTTCTTGTTTTTAGAGACTTCAAAAACCACGTCAACCGGATCGGGCGAAAGTGTGATTTCCACTAAATCTTTTTTCCTGATTTGGGTTGCGTCTTTTGCCAAACCGTACACAAATTTCTCATTCTGCAAATAATCAAATGCTTTTTTCATCAATTGGAAATCATTGCCTTTACTGTCGTCAATTTCATCAATTATGTGTAAAAGTTTTGATGCGTTTTCGCTTTTGTCGATAAGGAATTTATCGTCCATTTCATCATCGTATTCTTTAATGTGCGTGGCAAACAAGGAAGGATCATTTTTGCGGGTTTTGCCCACAATCGGCACTATTTCGTAACGTTCATTTTCATCATCTTCGTAATAGTCGTCGTAATTATTGTGATAATCGTAAAAATTCCGGTAGCCCTTTTTTAGCACAAAACCCAACTCCCTGCTTTCTGTTTTTTTCGAAAGTTCGTCCAACAACAATTCATCATTATTCAAACCTTCCAATAAAACTGAAATATGATTATTACTGTCTTCAGTTACCGGAAGCAATCCTACCCCTTTTTTTGACGGGTAAAACATTAATCCGTCTTGTTCTGTAAAAATGTA
>JBBQPP010000575.1:0-3152 GCA_038217255.1 Bacteroidales bacterium
CCGCGTTCACCACGGATTGAAATCCGGCCCAAAGGAATCATATCGCAATCGGGCCAAGTGCCTGGATCAATGTATGGATACCACTGTACTGAAACCTGAATTAAATGAGGAATATCGCCCCAAACATCCCAAACATCGCCAACCATCCGCCACATATTTGCATGTTGGCTTACATGTTCAGCATCTTCAATTGGCGTTTCTCCCGGAGAGGTACTAAAAACAATCGGACGGCCACAATTATCAATTGCATTTCGGATGAGTTCAATTTCTTCTGTGTGATACGGATTCGAAAGATCGTCAACCTTTACAAAATCAACTCCCCAGTCAGCATACAATTCAAAAATTGAGTTGTAATATTCCTGTGCACCGGGTTTTTCGGCAACAATCGTATAATTGTCTCGCAACCATTCACATTGAAGTTTGGTTGAGTAAATCAGGTCGGCAGTAATTCCGTTTGTTCCTTTTATTGGTAATTTATTTTCAACAGCAACTTTCGGAATTCCGCGCATTATGTGAATGCCGAACTTCAAGCCTTTTTTGTGAACATAGTCTGCCAGTTCTTTAAATCCCTTTCCATCTTTTGCCGAAGGAAAACGGTTGACAGCAGGTTGGTATCGTCCGTATTCATCAATTACATATCGGGGATCGGTTTGGTTGTAACCACCGGCTTTATCATTTTCAACAAACCAACGGATATCAACAACTATATATTCCCACCCAAATTTTTTTAAATTTTCTGCCATGTAATCGGCGTTCGCCTTTACTTCGTGTTCTTCAACTGTTGGCCCGTAACAATCCCAACTGTTCCAGCCCATCGGAGGCGTTTGCGCCCATGTTTTAAATTCTCCTTTGGCAAAAGCCGGTCTTCCTTCTTGTCCTAAACTTTCAAAAATGCAGGATATAAATGCTATTGCTAAAAAAAGTTTTAATTGGTTCATTTGGATTTGTTTTTCAATTATTAAAACACGAAGATAAACTATACAGATTGTTTAAAAAAATGCTCCCTGTTTTTCTGAAATGTTTAAATCCGATTATTATATTTTAAGAAAAGCGAAAATTCATCTCTCCCGATAATTTTTACCCAAACAAACTAAATTAACGCCTGAAAATAGTGGTGTCCGACTGAAGAACAGGAACTATATAATTCCCTGAATCAAGTATTGCATTTGGAAAAGATTGACTTATTTGTTTGAAACCGGCTTCATCAATGTTGGTTTGATAAAGGTAAATTGATTCGAGATTTTGAAGATTTTTTATTTTTTCAAATCCTGATGATGATACATTTGTTCCCACTACATTCAAACTAACCAGTGAATCCAGCGTATGAAAATAAGCTATTTTATTATCATCGAGGTTGCTGTTTTTTGCGCTGATTTTTCTTAAGTTGGTTAATAAAATGATTTGCTGCCATGTCAATGTATCCAGCGTTTGGTAATCGAGATTTAACCCTATAATCTGTTGCTTTAGCTTAACACATTCTTCCATAGCCTGTGTTCGATTTTCGGGAATAACATTCATAAAACTTACAGATAAATAATTGGAATTTAAAGCGATCGGTGAAATCAACACATTCAGTGAGTTGAGTTTTTCGAGTGTATTTCTGTCGGCCTGGATTACCTCGTCCTGCGGAATTAAGTTGTTAATTGTACTACTTTCATCGCTTGTAATAAAACCCTGAAGTGAATCAGGTAAATTTAATTCTGCCAATGTTTTATTCATATCTGCCCCACTTTTAATCCACCAGTTTAAGAATTTTATTTCCATAGCAGTAAGTTGTTTTTTCTCCGATGGGGGCATGTGGTCGTCATCTTCCAAAGGCAACATTATTCTCTCCAGTAATATACTCTCCGATTTATCATTGGCCAGTAATGATCCATCTTCCCCTCCCGCAAGAAATCCTTCTTTTGTGTCTAATCTCAAATCACCCTTTTGCTTGTTTTGTCCATGGCACACAATACATTTTTGCTCAAAAATCAGAGATGCCGACTCAAAGGCTGTAGAATTTAATTTTACTTGTTTCTTTGAAACTGTTGAGGAACGAAACCATTCACCAGGTTTTGAAGGAGATAAAAAATCAGAACCATGTGTGAGAGAACCTCCCAAATGTCCTGTTATAATCGTTATTGTTAAAATTAAAAAAAGCGTAGAATTATAAATCCATAAAGGGGAATACAACATTTTTTTAAAAGTTATAAAGATTATCCAGTTGAACAATGCCAACGTAATTCCAAATATTTTATGGTAGTTTGTCAACTTCGTATCGTATGTTTCGGACCCCGACAATACCAATCCTGAAATGCATGATAAAGTTGCTGACAGAGCGCTAACCAATAATATCAACCAGATTATTTTATAAGATTCCTGAAGCTGTTTCCGGGGAATTATAAATCCTACAATAAGAAAAACCATCAAAATACCAATAGGCAAATGCACTACCAGCGGATGAAATTTACCACCATATTCGAAAAGATTCATTTGAAGTATATGGTTTTGTTTTATGATAAAATCTCCCGAATTACATTTCCACTTACATCAGTCAATCTAAAAGGCCTGCCCTGCGATTGATAGGTTAACAGTTCATGGTCAAATCCCAAAAGGTGTAAAATGGTAGCCTGAATATCAAAAGTTGAGACTTTTCCGCTAACTCCGCCATACCCGATTTCGTCAGTCTCACCAAAACTAAATCCTTTTTTCAGACCGCCACCGGCCATCCAAATGGTAAAAGCATCACCGTGGTGATCTCTGCCTTTAAACGAATTGGTTTTTCCTTCCCTGTTTTCCTGCATGGGTGTGCGGCCAAATTCGCCTCCCCAGATAACAAGTGTTTCATCAAGCAAACCGCGTTGTTTTAAATCCAGTATCAATGCGGTAACTGCCTTGTCTGTTTGTCGGCACTTATTAACCAGACCAATATCAATTGAACCACTTTCTGAGGTACCATGTGTGTCCCAGCCCCAATCATAAAGTTGCACAAAACGAACTCCCCTTTCAACTAATTTTCGTGCAAGCAAGGCATTATTGGCAAAACTTGATTTGTTCGGGTCGCTTCCGTACATGTTGTGAACAAACTGCGGCTCATTGGCAATGTTCATAACCTCAGGAGCAGTCGTCTGCATTTTAAAAGCAAGTTCGTACTGTGATATTCGTGTTAA
>JBBQPP010000576.1:0-3140 GCA_038217255.1 Bacteroidales bacterium
AAGCATTTGGCTTGGGTATTTCTGTTTATGCCATACCATAATTTGTTGCAGCGAAAAGTATTTTAAAAGTTCGTGCAAATCCCAGAAATCTTTCTTTTTTCCTCGTCCCAGAATTGCTTGAATTTTCATTGCAGCAATATCGGCACTACTGTAGAAACGGATTCCTTTTTCATTTTCAATTGGCACTATCGGTAAATGCGGGTAATGCACAATGTCAACTTTAATTTCGTCTATAAAACAAAAAATTCCGAATTGGGTATGTTCTTGTTTATAAACAAATCGTTGCTTGAAAATTTCTTCAAGATTTTTTACAATTCCAATTTTATCAAAATGTTCATGAAAAAATAAATCTAAATCAATTGAACTCCTGTGTCCGTAACGCAATGCAAGCGCAGTTCCTCCAACAAGTGCAAAGGATTCAAGTGAAGGGACTTCCATTAATTCTTTTAATAAGGAAAAAGTTCCGGGTTCAACTGTCTTAGTTTGTAGCATCTGAAATTATCTATTGGTATGTTAAAAATTGCACTAACGAAATAAGTTGTGTGAAGTGGCAAATATTTGGCTTTCAACAAAGCTTCGGTTACTTTTTCATCGCCATAATACCTGCGGCACTGGCGGATGTCTTCTACATCGCCCCGCTCAAAAACGCGCTCGATAACGAAGTTTGCTTTGGCATCATAATCGATTTTCTCAAAGTCCACATCCCAAAAAATGCGTTTCTCAAATATGGGTTTCGGTTTTTCCATGCAGCTAATTTAAGGATTTCTGCAATATATTTCTTCGTGAATTTTTAATGGTAGAACTGTTTTTCTCCCCAACAGTATGCAAGTCATCGGTAAAATTCCATAGGTTATCTAAAAAACTGCTTGATTGGCTCAACTTTCCTTATTTTTATACTCAAACTTAAAACTATGCAATCTGTAGGAATTTATATTGACCATTTTATCAATATCTGGGAAAAAAGCCCAACTCATTTTCCTGGTTTCAATCAATTTTATTCAAAAGCTGAAAAGCTTGAACGGGAAAGCAATTTTGAACAAATTCAGGAAAAAATGAAGGCGATGCAATCGCGTTCCAACGTAAAGAAACTTAGGAACAGTAATCCGGAAAGTAAGTTTTTCCCTGTCTTTAAATCCTTTTTGCGTGATATTTTCGATTTTGAACAAGCTCACCTTGAAATTATTCTTTCGGAGGATTTCAGAAATGTAAGCAAGGATTTTTTTTATAGATCACGGGAATTTGGCCCCGAACTCTCGCCAGAAAATATTTATCAGGGATTACGGAATGTTTGGATAATGAACGGATTGCAATTGATGATGGATATTCCTGTTGAAATTACGCCATCTATATTTGCTTACAGCATGATTTATCCTTACAGCGATAATTTGCTTGATGACCCAAATATTTCCGGTGTCGAAAAACAGGAATTTAGTTTAAGATTCAACGATCGGCTACATGGCCAAAATCCTCAGCCTAAAAATCATGCCGAATCGCAACTTTTTCAGTTGGTTGGAATGTTTGAAAACCAATACAACCGGGATGAATTCCCTGAAGTTTATGAAAGTTTGTACGCCATTCAAAAAGGGCAAACTGACAGTTTAAAGTTATCGAAACAAAGCGGGTTGACAGATGCTGAAATCCGCCGGGTATGCATTGAAAAAGGCGGCACCTCTGTTTTGGCCGATGGTTACCTTGTTGCCGGAAAACTCTCGCAGAAACAGGAACAGGCGCTGATGGGTTATGGAATTTACCTGCAATTGCTCGATGATATTCAGGATATAAAAGAAGATACAGATGCACACACAAAAACAATGTGTACCTACCTGGGAACACAACAACTTGGAGAATTTGTAAATCGCACCATTCATTTTGGCAGGGTCGCGCTGGAAGAGATGAAATGTTTTGAAGCTCCAAATGTCGATGTGTTTTTAAATTTGATGAACCGCAGCATCGAAACTATGATTATCGAATCAGTTGGATTAAATGATTCAGGATTTTCTGAAAATTACCTGGTTGAAATAGAGGGTTTTTCACCTTTGCATTTTGATTTTATCAGGCAGAAGAAATCTCAGTCAAAATCGCAGCGGTTTGCCATGTTTCGAAAATATTTCGATCAGGCAAAACCAGCCGCGGTTAGTTTTGGTTGAAGTTTGTTTGGGAATTTACATGTTCATTGTAGTTGTCGCTTTTGTGATGCGATGAGAATAATTATCAAGGCTCTTGCAATAACAAAAACAAAAATCCCAAAAAGTGGGTCAACAAGCGCCATTTTCAATCCGTCAGCCAGAAGTCGCGGTGTCAGTTCTCCATATGCCGATACCATATCGAATGCTTTTATTAAGCCAAATGTACGGCCCATAAAACCCCAGGCTACGGCAAGCCATCCCAGGTTTTTAATTATTAAAACTACTTTGTTTCTGTCCCCTTTTTTTATGATTTCAATGGCAAACAATACAATAATTACCAGCAAAAAGATAAGAATAGTGTAGGTAAAAATTGGGCCTCCGTCGTTAAATTTTTCGATTAATGCTTTCATGATTTTTGATTTTAAATTTATACTGCCCCGAAGGTAAAGCACAATTCAATTCAATTTATTTATTTGCGATGAATGAAACTTTTAGAAAGTTGTATAACAAATGTAAAGAACCAAAGCGGATTTTAAAACCTATTTTTACAGAACCGCTTGTTAAACTGGTAGTTCATCGATAAAAAAATGACAAAACATTCTTTTTCTGTAAATTTGTTTTTTTAAGCTTATAATACATATTGGAAAAACTAAAAAAGATAAAACTGAAGACTTTGTTGCTCCACATTTTATTCTGGGTGGGAGTTTGGTTTTTCTTTTATTATTTTTTCAGTTATAATTCAAACGATACGGTTTATATAACATGGTTTTCAAGCGCTTTGTTGCCGCTTACAATGGGCGTTACTTACTTCCTAAATTATTATTTGGTGCCAAACTTTCTGCTCACAAAAAAATATTTTCATTTTGCTCTTTACGGTTTTTACACGCTTGTTTTTTCGTCGTATATCATTGTATTGGTTTTATATACATGTTTGATTTTTCTGCTGCAATTTAATATCTCCATTATGCCACCCATGAGCAAGAACTTTTTCTTTATTTTGATTTTGGTTTTTTT
>JBBQPP010000577.1:0-3128 GCA_038217255.1 Bacteroidales bacterium
AACCAAATATTGCTAAAATCAGCCGAATCGGGCAGTGAATTATTTTTCCGCAATCCGGAGATAAACCTAAATATGGCGCTTTCAGCATTGGGAGTGCTTGTTATTGCCGGAATATTTGCCGGACTTATACCTGCTAAAAGGGCAATAAGTATCAAGCCAATTGATGCAATACGCGATGAAAAATAAAAACAGAGATAGAATTTCAGAAAACAGAAACATATAATAAAAACAGTCATGAAAAAAATTTTAAGAATCTTTGGAATCGTAATCCTTGTTGGGGTTTTTGGAGGAACAATTTACTTCCTCTATACAAAATCAAAAAAAGCACCGGAAGTTTTCGAAACAAAAAATCCATTTGTTTCGAATGTTGTTCGCAAAACTGTAGCCACCGGTTCAGTTGTTCCGCGGCAGGAAATCGAAATTGTGCCGCAGGTTTCGGGCATTATCGATGAATTGTATATTATTGCAGGAGACTTCGTTAAAAAAGATCAGGTAATTGCCAAAATCAAGATAATTCCTGATATGGTAAATCTCAATAGCGCTGAAACAAGGCTAAACCGTGCCAAAATTAATTCTGATGATGCTCAGATTGACCTCGATCGCCAGCAAAAACTTTTTGACAAAAGCGTAATTTCTTATGAAGAATATAAAACCGCAAAAGTTAAGTTCGATTCGGCCAAAGAAGAATTGACAGCTGCCGAAAATAACCTGGAATTAATTAAAAATGGGGTAACTAAAAAAGCAAAAACCACAACAAATACTTTGGTTCGGTCAACTGTAAACGGCATGGTGCTCGATGTTCCGATAAAGGAAGGAAATTCAGTCATTCAGTCGAATACCTTTAACAACGGTACAACCATTTGCACCGTGGCCGATATGAAAGACATGATTTTCCAGGGAAAGGTGGATGAAACCGAAGTTGGGAAAATTAGGGAAGGCATGAATATCGAATTGGAAATCGGGGCAATCGAAAAAGATAAATTTGGCGCTATACTCGAGTATATCTCACCAAAAGGAAAAGAAGAAAACGGAGCTATACAGTTTGAAATTAAAGCTACGGTTGTTTTAAAGGATAATCAGTTCATACGTGCAGGTTACAGTGCAAATGCAAACATTGTTCTGGAAAAGAAAGACAGTGTACTTGTTATTCCCGAAGGGCTTTTGAAATTCGAAAAAGACTCATCGTATGTTGAAATCCAAACCGGAGAAGAACAACAGTTCGAAAAAAGATATGTCAGAACTGGTTTGTCGGATGGGATTAATATCGAAATTACGGAAGGCCTGAAAAAAGAGGATAAAGTGAAAGGCGAAAAAATAGATCCTAAAAAAATAAAGGAGAATGAAGCCGGTAAGGTTTAAAAATGGTGAGCCTCTCAATAAGTTTATTTAAATTAGCACGTTAAAAAAATCGCAATACAATGAAGCATCTATTCACTTTATTTTCAATCGTTTTTATACTCGGAGGTATTACATCCAACGCACAAAATGTTTGGTCGTTGCAAAAATGCATCGACTATGCGCTGGAAAATAATATCCAGATAAAACAACAGCAGTTAAATACAGATTACTACGAAACACAACTGAGCCAGGCAAAATCGAACCGCTTGCCCAATTTAAATGCGCAAATAGGGAACGACAACAGTTTTGGGAGGTCGTTAACATACGAAAACACCTACAAAAATGTAAACTCTTCAAGTTTAACTGGCGGCATAAATACAAATTTTACCATATTTAACGGGTTCATTTTAAGCAATAGTATTGAAAAACAACAACTTGATCTGCAGGCAACCCTGAAGGATCTCCAAAAAGCAAAAGACGATATTATGCTTAGCATTGCACGTTCGTACCTCGAAATTCTTTTTGCCGAGGAGATAATTCTTGTTGACGATGCGCAACTTGAAGTTACCCAACTACAAATTAACCGCACCAAACAGCTTGTTGATGCAGGAAGTTTAGCAAAAGGAGCCTTACTTGAAATACAGGCACAGTTAGCCCGCGAAGAACTTCAGTTGGTAAACGATAACAATACGGTACAGTTGTCATATCTTACATTATTCCAGTTTCTTGACCTTCCCATTGCCGAAAGTTTTACAATTGAAAAACCGGTATTGCCCGAGATAAAAGCAAACATTTCAATGGCCAATTCGATTGATGTGTTTAACAATGCAATGAATTCACGGCCCGAAATTCAGGCAGCACAATTTCGGGTAAAAAGTGCCGAAACTGAACTTGAAATTGCAAAAGGAAATCGGTATCCAAGTTTCTCATTCAATGCAAACTATTTTAATCTTTATAATAATCAATACAGTTACCCACCTCCACCTATTGGCACAGGCGGGAAAATCCCATTTGGCAGTCAGTTGAAAAATAACAGACGTTCTTCGGCCGGATTTACCCTTAACATCCCAATTTTTAACCGCTTCCAGGTGAAAAACGGTATTACAAATGCAACGATACAAATTACAGACTACAAATACCGTTTACAAACCGAAAGCAATATTCTTCGCAAAGACATTGAACTGTCATATACAAATGCACTGGCCGCTTTAAACCGTTATATTTCAACCCAAAAAGCCGTAGTTTCAATGGAAGAAGCATTTCGTTATATCGAAGAAAAGTTCAATGTGGGAATGGTGAACTCAGTGGATTACAACCTTCAGAAAAACCAGTTGACAGCCGCAAAATCGCAGTTACTGCAAGCCAAATACGAATACATTTTCCGCACAAAAATCCTTGATTTTTACAATGGAATTCCGATAGAGTTATAAAATGGGAGCCGGACTTTCCAAGTCCAGCTTTTTCAAAAGAACCGTTCTTTCTGTGTTCAGTACAGAGAGAACGGTTCTTTTCTTTCTCCTCTCGTCATGCTATCACTTCCCTTGCTGCCGGGCGATTGTATCGTGCGGCTAACAAACCACACAAAAGGATTTGTGCGGTAGCGGCGACACCTGCAATGAGTGCTTTTTCTGTCATAGAAAAAGTTGTAAAAAATGTCTCGTTTAAAACTCCTGTCAGGGAAAGGAATAATGAAATTAAAAACAGAATCCCATAATAAATAAGAATTCCGTATGCTTTTTCTGTAGTAAATCTAAACCATTCTTTATTCTCCATTTTTTGTCTTTTTACTT
>JBBQPP010000578.1:0-3126 GCA_038217255.1 Bacteroidales bacterium
TGCCTGCACGTAAATAAGCGAATCTTCAACTGTCTCAGTGTTTAGTTTGTCATAAAATGAAGTTTGCGTATAGTCGTGTTGAATATTGTTTACTCTGGCGCTAAAAGGCGAAATTGTATATGGCATTATCAAAACAGAGTCCTTCTTCGGATCTTTATCGGTTTTTAAGGAATCATTATGGTAAAACATAGCGAGCGCTGAACCTCTAAAACCACCTTCCCGGAGTGCTTCCAGACTTAAAATAGCTCCACCTTTGCCGGATATTTTTTCAGTTTCCACATACAAACCTTTAAAATACTCCAGGAAAACATCGGCATTGACCATTTTTAATGAGTCGGCATTAAACAGTTTTTCCCCCAATGAAATATCAAGTGGTATAATCAAGGATTGGTAAGCTATAGTATCTCCAAGTGAATCTAATCGAACTCTTGCAGTAAATTCATATTCCCCAAGTAGTTTGTCATAAGCCATCGATTTTAAATCCACCTTTTGAGTGTACTTGGTATCAAAATCTAACGGTGATTCAAGTTCGTATACTTTAATTTTTTGTTTCGTAAGGGTGTCCCCGTAAATTATGCGGTAATCCAAGAATAGTTTAATTGAATCAAGCTGGGCATTATTACTAAAATCCGGAAATTCATTTAAACGATATTGGGCTGCAAAGCCAATTGTTGTATTACCAAAAATGGAATCGGTAAAACTCCCCAACAAACTTTTACTGGATTGGCTTGTCTTTATTGAATCTTCAGAAAACGTATATGACCTTGAATCCTGAATCGTATTTCGAATTGAAATTAAATCACCACCAGGTAAAACTTCAATTCCGATGCTGCTCTGATCTTCGCAACTTGTTAATGCAAATACCGCAAAAACGATTAATACGATTAATTGATTGATATGATTGTTTCTCACTAATTTCCTGATTAATTAATATGTAAAAGTTTTATCTGCTTTTCCGAAAAAAATTATACAAACGTATTAAAAATGTATAGACCACCCATTTTTAACAACGTCAATTTTTAATCTTTTAATTAATAATTTGATTTTTTAACAACCCGTGTTTAGAGTAACTTATTGTAAAAATCGTTGTAAGCATCAATATAAGTTTCTAAGGGTTGATTTTCAAGAAAAGGTTTTCCCGTTGAATGAATATATTTTTCTACTTCCCCATTAATTTGGTCGGTGCCTTTTATTATCGCATCCGAAAAATTAATCCCAAGTTTGGTGACGTTTATAAACGTTGGGTTTTTTATCATTTCAACATTTTCTTTATCAACACCTTCCAACATGAGTTTTTCGCTAAACTTAGGGTTTAATGTATTTTTAAATACATCGTTGTAAACCGAGTAAACCACTTTTGAATTTCGGAAAAGTGGATTATTGTAGTAATATTTTTTGATATAAAGCGGTACAAGCGAAGTAAGCCAGCCATGACAATGAATTATATCGGGAGCCCACCGCAGCTTAATTACGGTTTCCAGCACTCCGCGGGCAAAAAATACAGCACGTTCATCATTGTCTGGGAATTCATTCCCCTGCTCATCAGCAAGAAAACATTTACGATGAAAATAATCTTCGTTATCAATAAAATACACCTGCATACGGGCAGTTTGTATCGAAGCAACTTTAATAATCAAAGGGTGGTCGGTATCATTTATCACAAGGTTCATCCCCGAAAGGCGAATTACTTCATGTAACTGATTGCGACGTTCGTTTACACAGCCATAACGGGGCATAAAAGTACGAATCTCTCTTCCCCGCTCTTGTATGCCCTGCGGCAAATGCCTCGAAATTTCCGACATATCGCTTTCAGGTACATAGGGAAAAATTTCTTGTGAAATATATAGGATTTTTTTCTTTTCCATTCTTGATTGAACGCAGTTTATAACAGGGCGCAAAGGTAATAAAAATATCCTGAATATTCAATTTAAGGAAGTTATGCAGGTTAAATCGTGTTTATACTTGCTAATTGATCCAGTAATTTCCGGATTTAATTTATTTACTTTGCACCGCAAAATTAAATGACTATTATGTTTTTGGTCGATAGCGTTACTGTGTTGCACGAAAAGTTAGGATCTTTTGGAAGGTCTGCTACCATTGGGTTTGTACCTACAATGGGAGCGCTGCACAACGGGCATTTGTCACTTGTAGAACAGGCTGTTGCTGAAACCGACGAAGTGATAGTCAGTATTTTTGTAAACCCAACGCAATTCAACGATCCCAAAGATCTTGAGCGCTACCCGCGGAATTTGGAAGCTGATTTGAAACTACTCGAAAAAACAGGTTGCCAAATTGTTTTTGCTCCTGCAGTAAATGAAATTTATCCGGAACCGGACAAGCGTAAATTCAATTTTGGGGCATTGGAAACTGCAATGGAAGGGAAACACCGTCCCGGCCATTTTAACGGTGTGGCACAGGTTGTAAGCAAATTATTCGAAATTGTAAAACCAAACAAAGCATATTTCGGGTTGAAAGATTTTCAGCAATTGGCTATAATTAAAAATATGGTAGTGCAATTGAACTTGCCGGTTGAAATCGTTCCTTGTCCTATTGTGCGTGAGAAAAGCGGACTGGCAATGAGTTCACGTAATGAATTACTTTCCGCTGATGAGCACAAAAATGCCGCAGTAATTTCAGAAACACTTTTTATTGCAAAAGAACTTGCTGTGGAGAAATCCGTAAACGAGCTAAAAAACTGGATTGTTGAAACTATCAACAAAAACAAATGCTTAACTGTTGAATATGTTGACATTGTTGATGAAATTCAACTTCAGCCAGTAAAGAACTGGAACGAAAAAGCTGTAAAAGTTTGTTGTGTAGCGGTTTTCTGCGGTAAAGTAAGATTAATTGACAACATTGTATTTAACTAAAAAGCAAAGTGATGCAAATACAAATTTGTAAATCGAAAATACATAAAGTAATGGTTACCGAAGCCAACCTGCAATACGTAGGCAGCATTACTATTGACGAAGATTTAATGGATGCCGCCAACCTGATTGAAAACGAAAAAGTGCAGGTGGTGAATATCAATAACGGCGAACGCCTTGAAACTTATGTTATTAAAGGCGAAAGAGGATCTGGGACAATTTGTTTGAATGGACCGGCTGCCCGAAAAGTTGCTGTTGG
>JBBQPP010000579.1:0-3119 GCA_038217255.1 Bacteroidales bacterium
CCAATTTCGTTGTCGTTTGCATCAACCAAAATCACGTAATCCTGTTTATTTTGTTTCATATCATCTTGAATTTACATAAAAATTTGGCTTTTATGAGTAAAGTTATTTTTCTGAAATCCGAAATCCGAACCCGTGAAACCATTATTCTATTTGCCGGTATATTTTTAATTTTTAAAAGCAGTTCAAGATAATAATAATAAGCCGAAAGCACTGCAACTCTTGTGCTTTTGGGCAGCTGTTTAATTCCCTGGAATGCCTCCCTGAAGTCCGTTTCAATATCTTCAATAATTTTTAGTTTACTTTCCTCATTAAATTCTCCGTTAACAAGATTTGGAAAATAAGTACGCCCCAATTCTTCGGTATCATTCTTCAGGTCACGTAAAAAGTTTACTTTCTGAAAAGCTGATCCGAGTTTCATAGCCGGCTTTTTCAATTCATCAAAACGAGCTTCGTTACCATCGGTAAAAACCCGAAGGCACATTAATCCAACCACGTCGGCTGAGCCATAAATATAAGTGTCTGCCTCCAATTTGTTTTCATAAAGTTTTTTGTTGAGATCATGCTTCATGCTCGTTAAAAAAGCATCAATATATTGATATGGAATACTGTATTCATTAACAACAATTTGGAATGAATGAAGAATTGGATTCAGGCTAATTCCTTGTGCCAGTGCATCTTTTAAATCATACTCAAATTTATCGAGCAACTCTTTTTTATTGAATTCATGAAAAGAATCCACGATTTCATCAGCAAAACGAACAAAACCGTAAATGGCATAAATTGCTTCTCGGTGCTTTTTGCCAAGCATTTCAGTAGCCATAGAAAATGAAGTGCTGTAACTTGTGGTTACAACCTTCGAAATTTTTAATGCTGTATTGTCGTAAAGTTGCATGCGAAATTAGCTTACTCTTTGTTAGTTCAGTTCTTTTAAAATTTTTAATGACTGTTCAATATGCCCGGAAATGTTTGTTTGCGAATTGAAAATATTAACCACTTTACCGGTTTTGTCAATTACATAAGTAACCCTACCAGGCAGTAAACCAAAAAAATTGGTGGGTACGCCAAATTGCTTTCTGATTTTGTTTCCTTCATCACTCAACAAAGTAAATGTTAGCTGATGTTTTTCGGCAAATGCTTTGTGACTTTCAACTGATTGACCGCTAATGCCAATTACCACTGCATTTGCATCAGTAAAATCTTCAAACTGGTCGCGAAAAGAACAGGCCTCTGCAGTGCAACCCGGTGTGTCGTCTTTTGGGTAGAAGTACAAAACCACGTTTTTTCCAGCTGTTTCTTTTTTTAAATCGAATAACTCGCCGTTTTGATTGCGTAACACAATGTTGGGAATTGTGCTGCCAATTTTAATTTCCATGTTGTTTTCTTTTAAGGTTGTGTTTCCAATTGTGATAAATGCTGTAAAAAGCATAATATACACCAATAGGTAAGTGCGATAAAAATTTCTCATCCGTATATATTTTTTGTCGTAAGGAAAAATATTTCCAAAAATTGCTTTCAATTCTTTCCAAAAAACGGGTTTAATGTTTATCATCCACGAATCGGTCCTGTACACTATCTTCCTGAATTTGCTGCGGTAAAACATTAATGGCAAACCCCATAAAATTAACAAAATGAGCAAGATATTATTCATTGTTATCATTCGTTTATTGTTTTTGGAAACCACGGGATAAAAGCACTTGTTCTTTTTACGTATTCATCGAATCCCGGTTTTGTATTTTTTAGATACTTTTCAAGCATCGAAACACCCGAAACTTTAACCAAAAGCCAACTCATTAATACTGCGCTTAAAACAGGTAAATAACTACGTGCTGCAATACTGAAAATGGCAAAACCCCACCACACCGCGGCATCGCCGAAATAATTGGGGTGACGTGTGTATTTCCAGAAACCAGTTTGCAAGAGTTTGCCTTTGTTGGCCGGATTGGCTTTAAAACGAGCCAGTTGCAAGTCGCCACCAGCTTCAAATGTAAATCCGATGATCCAAATTGCAATTCCGATAAAATCAAAAACGTTTAATTCGTTTGTTGTTCCGAAATAATTAACTGCCAGCAAAGGTGCAGAAATCAACCATATAAGCGCGCCCTGAAGCAAAAATACCTGAAAGTAACTAAACCACCAATACCGCTCCGCACCATAATGTTTTCTGAATTCCTGATAACGGTAATCTTCAGGTAAGCCCAGGTTTCTAATAAAAATATGTATCGAAAGTCGTAATCCCCAGATTGTAACCAGTACAAGAGTAATTATTTGGCGGGATGTATTTTCAGTTGAAGCATTAAAATAGAACACTGCCACCAATACAAATCCCAAGCCCCAAAAAAAGTCAACAATGCTAGCATTTTTAATATAAATGCTTAATATCCAGGCTAAAGTAACATAAACCCAAATGATTAAAAGTCCGGTAAAATATGTCTCAAAAAACGTCATAAATACTGTTTAATTATTTCTTTTTAAAATTAAACAATTTAAAAGCGATTTTGATTAGAAATAGGCGTGTTTTTTTTCACTTGTCAAAATAATTCCCGGTTTTATAAATTGAAACCGTTCTTTTTTGCGGACTCTCGCGAATTCTTAGTATTTTTCGTCTTGTATTTTTACCAACTAAAAACCATTCAAAAATGAAATCAGTTCATCGTTTATTCAAATCCATACTTATTGTTTTGATTCAATTTGTATTTATATCCGGAATTTCGGCTCAAAATACAGCGTTAATACAATCCATTGAAAAAATCAGAAAAGGAGAAATTGTCGTTAAAGCCAAATCCGGTTCCACAGTAAGTGTGGAACAGGTAAAACATGAGTTTTGGTTTGGATGTGCCATTCCTAATGGTCTTTTCGATGGCTCGATGTCAGAGGAGAACCGGCAGATTTTCAAAGAGAAATTTTTAGAAAATTTTAATTCGGCGGTAACTGAAAATGCGGTTAAGTGGGGAACTATGGAGCGCAAAAAAGGAGAAGTTGATTTTACGGTAATTGATTCAATTTTAAACTGGACAGAGGAAAATAATATACCAATCCGTGGTCACAATATTTTTTGGGGCATTACAAAATTTGTGCAACCCTGGGTACAAGAGTTATCAGATAACGAATTGCAACTGACC
>JBBQPP010000580.1:0-3112 GCA_038217255.1 Bacteroidales bacterium
ATTTGACAGGAACATTATATGGAACACCTGTTGACAAAGGAGCAGCTCAAAGTATTCGCTGTGTTAGGGATTAGTAAACAAAGGGACCTTGACTTGGGAAAGTCAAGGAATACCGGACTTAGGAAAGTCCAGCCCCTACCAAACCGTTTTCATAATCCCACCATCAACAGCCAAACTTACTCCGGTAATATACGATGCTGCCGGAGAAAGCAAAAATGCCCCAGCTTTGCCAAATTCATCAATATTTCCATAACGACCGAGCGGGATTGTAGCTTCATTTTTACTTTTGATTTCAGAAACTGGAATACCAGATTTTTCAGCATTGGAAATATCGAGTGATTTTACGCGGTCGGATTTTTTCGGGTGATGAGGTTTTAACCGCATTATATCGGTGGTTAAAAACCCTGCCCCAATGGTCAGGCGGGCGCGACACCCGGGGTCAGGGATTCCATCTTTCAAAAAGAGATGGAATCCCATTAATAAACTGTAGTTAGGATAGACTTTCAAGATAAAGTCACAAAAAGGTTGCACAACTATACAACTTTCATTATCATTGCACCATGAAACGAACCATTATAACATTTGGCGGTTATTTTGAAGAGTTCATCAGTAAACTAACTGAAAAAGAAGTCAATAAAATTGATTATATTCTGGTATTGCTTAGTAACGGCAACCGCATCAGCACAAAATTTATGAAGCACATGCAGGATGGGCTTTTTGAATTGCGGGCCATGTACAATGGCAATATTTACCGGGTATTTTTCTGTTTCGACGAAGACAAAATCGTGGTTCTCTTTAACGGGTTTCAAAAGAAAACACAAAAAACCCCGAAAGCTGAAATTGATAAAGCATTAAGGATAAAAAAAGAATATGATGAAACAAAACAATCAAATAAGGAATTACAGTAAGGTGCTGGATGAAAAATATGGTGCAGAAGGAACCTCTGAACGACTTGCTTTTGAAGAAGAAGCATTGGCTTATTATACAGGACAATTGTTGGTAGATGCGCGCAAAAAAGCACACATTACCCAATCGGAGTTAGCACGTAGAATTGGTGCCGACAAGTCATATATTTCACGTATCGAGAAAGGAAAAACCGAGCCCAAGGTATCGACCTTTTACCGAATTGCTCATGCACTTGGCTTATCTGTTGAATTGAATCCAACAATTACTGAAAGTTAATTGTCGGATTGCCCTATCCCAACTACTCCTGCGTTTGCAACAGCCTGTCCCGAAAATTTCGGGAAGGGGTAAGCTTTTGATCGTTTGTAACGACATTTGTAACGCAACAAAAACAGTAATTTCCTACTTCCATATATATTTTTGTTGGATATTGGAAAGTCCAACTCCCGGGACTTCGTCTTTCCCAAGTCGAAGATTAACAATGCCGGACTTAGGAAAGTCCGACTCCCTACCAAACCGTTTTCATAATCCCACCATCAACGGCCAAACTTACCCCTGTTATGTATGATGCAGCCGGAGAAAGTAAAAAAGATCCGGCCTTGCCAAATTCATCAATATTTCCGTAACGTCCGAGCGGGATTGTGGCTTCATTTTTACTTTTGATTTCAGAAACTGAAATGCCAGATTTTTCGGCACTGGATTTATCAAGCGATTTTACGCGATCGGTGTCTATTCGACCAGGAAGTAAATTGTTTATGCGAATATTTTCAGTAGCTAGCTCGTTGGAAAGGCTTTTTACCAAACTTGTTACTCCCGAACGCAAAACATTGGAAAGCAACAAACGGTTAACCGGTTCTTTAACAGACATGGAAGTAACTGTTAAGATTGAACCTCCACCACCTGCGCGCATTGAAGGCAAAACGCCCCGGATTAACCGCACCGCACTCATTAGCGTTAGATTGAATGCAGCTTGCCAGTCATCATCAGTAAAATCATCAAAATTTCCGGGAGGTGGGCCACCAGCATTTACTACCAATCCATCAATTCGTGCAAAGGCTGTTGCAACTTCGGTAATCCAGTTTTTAATTGAATCGGCTTTGGAAGCATCAAAAACTGAGGCGTGAATGGTTGCACCGGTTTCTTTTCGCAAACTTTCAGCAGCTAAGTCAATATCAGTTTTGGTGCGGCTGGCAATGCAGACTATTGCACCGTTTTTGGCCAATTCGCGGGCGATGCCAAATCCCAAACCTTTGCTGGCTGCGGCAACCATGAAAACTTTTCCTTCTATTCCTAGATCCATAATTCTTCAAATTTCAAATTTCAAAAACCAAATTTCAAACAAATCCCAAATCCCAAATAAAGCTCAAATTTCAAATAAATTTCAAAAACCAAGAACCAAATTTGATCGTACTCCTAAAAGTTAAGAATAAAGAATTGTCACTAAGCCACAAACACTAAGAAACACAAAGTGTTCATCATTAATGGATTCAGCTTTGTGAAACTTAGAGGTTTTGAGTCTTTATGGCAGATAAGAATTTCTCGGAGTGGCCTCATTAATCAAATCCCATATTAAGTATAAAATCCAAATCTCAATTTTTCTTTTTTGACTCCCCTCGGAGGAGCCGGGGGAGGCTTTTAGTGCATACAATGCAAACGAAGCCAGCCAGTGCGCTCCGGCATATTCGCCTGAATCCATCTTTTCGTAACTATAATTGAAGTTCTGAATCCCCAAATCAATCATTTTCTGATTGTTTAACGTTTTCCCCATTTCAAAAAGGCACCATGCGCGGCTAAAATTTAATCCTTCCAAATGGGCAAGTTTTCCGTCACTTCGGTCGGATACAATTGCAATTTCGAGGGATTTTTCGGGGTGCTTTTCAAAATCTGGAAGAAAATTTTTGAGCCATTTTTTAAACTCTTTTTCAGGCAATACTTTTTGCATCAACGTTGCTTCCTGCAAGCAAGGCGAAAGGAAATCAAATCCTCCCGGTTCCCAGGTTAGCGGACAATCGCAATCATCCAAAAATACTGCTTTGCTTTTCCTTCAATTTTTGCGGCAAGTTTTGGATCATATTTTTTTGCATAATCGGACGCAAATGACATTCCGAAGGCAGTATTATTGTGCTCACCAATTCTGATTGGGTAATTGAGTTTAGCGCATATTTCATCACGTTATTTAAAATCAGGAAATTCGCGTAAAATTGTAAGC
>JBBQPP010000581.1:0-3105 GCA_038217255.1 Bacteroidales bacterium
CCGCAAAACCGAAAATTACCATTCTCGACCATTCGGGAAACAGAACGGTAAAGACAGTTGAACAGCTTGATGGAAAGTGGACATTGGATGGAGCAGATACAAAGGCAATTTATTATTTAATTGAATATTAAAACAAAAAAATATGTTTTTAAAGGTATTACCTGGATTACTTTTATTGGTTTTTTCACAGGTATAAAATAAAATGATAAAAATGAAAAATTTACAAGTGCTAATTTCCCTTTGCCTGCCAATTTTCCTTCAGGCACAGGTTACAACCTGGCAACCGCCACAGGGCTTTTCTTCCGTTAAATATTATTCGGTAAAGGTAAATGGTGCTGAGGTTCCTGTGTATGACACGCCTGTCGCATCTTACGCATTGTTCGATTTTGCAGGCGATGCAAATATTGAAGTGAATACCATGTACGATGTGCGCTGGGTGGATATTCGTCCACTGCGCTGGAAGCTTAAACCGGAATATACAAGTGATAATTCGTTTCAGTTTAATTTAAAAGAAGCAGCCAATTTAAGCATCGAATTAAATGGTCGCATCAGGCAGCAACCGCTGTTTGTATTTGCAGGTGAACCGGAAAAAGATCGCCCGTTGAAATCAGACAAAAATGTGATATGGTTTGAAGCCGGGAAATTGTACAAAAACGTAAAACTTGAATTGCAGGACAACCAAACTGTTTATATCGAAGGCGGAGCAGTGGTTCAGGGTTATATTTTTGCAGAAGGGAAGAAAAACCTG
Source organism: Bacteroidales bacterium (assembly GCA_038217255.1). Taxonomy (GTDB): domain Bacteria; phylum Bacteroidota; class Bacteroidia; order Bacteroidales; family Prolixibacteraceae; genus Draconibacterium. The sequence continues at coordinate 749 of JBBQPP010000581.1, forward strand.
AAAATTTACGGACGCGGGATTTTGGATGGTTCGTTTAACAAAACCACACCGGGCAACAACAATCGTTTCCTGGATTTTCGCGATTGCGAAAACATTACGATTGAAGGTATTACGTTGCACAATGCAACAACCTGGCAAATTGCAACTTTCCATTGCAACAATGTAAACATTAAAAATACACGGATTGTAAGTGAAAGCGGAAGCGACGATGGAATGGACATTTGCCGCTGCACCAATGTGGTTATTGATAATGTTTTTGCACACACAAAAGACGATTGTGTGGCCATAAAATCGCACAAAGATTACCCGGGTTCGCACCCAACCGACAATATTTTGGTAAAAAATTGTGTATTCTGGAATTCGATTTGGGGGAATGCTATCGAAATTGGGTTTGAATTGTATTCCGATGAAGTAAAAAATATCCGTTTCGAAAATATCGATATTATACATGTTGAAGACGGCGCAGCAATGAGCATCCACAATGCCGGACAGGCACACGTTCATAATGTGGTTTTCGAAAATATTCGGGTTGAAGATGCGCGCCAGAAATTATTTGATGTGGCTATTTTCTTTTCGCAGTGGGGGCCCGATGGAAACCGCGACCCTGAATTTACAAGCAAATATTATTTGCATGGCGCATGGGACGGTGTTCAAAAAATGCCGGAAGGAACTGAAGAGTATCATCGAAAATATAGGGGAACGGTGAGCAACATTCTTTTTAAAGACATCCATGTTGTGGGTGGTTTGCTGCCGTTTTCGGTGGTTCATGGTTTCGATGCAGAAAAAAACGTATCTGACATTAAAATTGAAAACCTGACTTATTTGGGGAAAAAATTAACCAGCGTCGATGAGGCAAAAATCAGGCAACAAAATACCAAAAATCTGAAAGTAAAATAAGTGGAGTTGTAGATTTTGAGGGATTAATTTATTAACAAAATCAATGTTTCTGTTTCTATTTGAAGCATATTAGAAATAAATCAGCTTAGATGATTTTTGATGAAGTAAAAATCAAGTTGGTAAACTATTTTAGCAGCACATACAAGCAATTGCTTCATTACTTTTTTCTTCAACTGAATAAAAATGAAGTTTGTTTTGCTGATGTCATTTCTGATTCTTAATTTAATGAACTAATTTAAAATAGATAACAAATGAAAAAATCTGTGTTCAAATTTATCCCGGTTTTAATTCTTATTATTGGAATTTCTGCGTTTTCATCGTTTACTTCAATTGGCCAGAATGAACTCACAAAAAAAGAGAAAAATGATGGCTGGGTGCTTCTTTTCAATGGTAAAAATTTCGATGGCTGGCATGGTTACAATATGCCGGGTGTCCCTGACAGTTGGGTTGTGGAAGAAGGGAGAATGAAAATGATTACCGAAGGCGGACAGGAAAGTCAGGATATCATTACCAACAAAATCTACAGGAATTTTGAGCTGAGTTTCGATTTTATGCTTACCAAAGGCGCCAACAGCGGTGTTATTTTTCAGGTCAAAGAAGATCCGAAATATAAATTTCCGTACGAAACCGGCCCCGAGTTTCAGGTAATTGACCATGAAAACTGGCCCGACCCGCTTGAAGACTGGCAAATTTGTGGCGCCAATTATGCCATGTACCCGCCCAAAGTGAAAGTTTACAAACCTGTTGGCAAATGGAATACTGCCAAATTGGTTGTAGATGGAAATAACGTTACCCAATATTTAAATGGTAAGGAAGTAGTGAAATACACAAAATATTCCGATGAATGGAAAAAACTGCGCGACAGCGGAAAATGGGCCGATTACCCCGATTATGGGAAATATGACGAAGGTCACATTTCGTTTCAAAACCACGGCACAAATGTATTTTACCGCAACATTAAAATAAAGGAATTGTAAGCATAAAACTTTTAAAACTATAACCAAAATGAATAATTCACGACGCCATTTCCTTAGAAATACCGGGCTTGCCACTGCCGGAGTAACAATTATACCGAGCTTTGCCGTTGCCGGGTTGGGACACAAAGCGCCCAGCGATAAACTAAACATTGTAGGTGTTGGAGTTGGCGGAAAAGGCCACCCAAATTTAGTAGGGATGAATACAGAAAATATTATCGGTTTATGCGACGTTGACTGGAAATATGCTGAAACATGTTTCAAGGAGTTTCCAAAAGCAAAAAAATATTGGGATTGGCGTAAAATGTTCGACGAACTTGGCGGTTCTGTTGACGGAGTGATGGTCGCCACTGCCGATCATTCCCATGCCATTGTTGCAGCTACCGCGCTAACCATGGGCAAACACGTTTATTGTCAAAAGCCTCTGACACATTCGGTTTACGAATCGAGGTTGCTCACCAACCTGGCAAAAAAACACAAAGTTGC
>JBBQPP010000582.1:0-3105 GCA_038217255.1 Bacteroidales bacterium
TGGTTTACGAATATGTATTACACACAGATATATCTGATTGTTACGGTTCTCTTTATACTCACTCAATTGTTTGGGCCTTACACGGCAAAGTAGAAGGGAAAGCAAAGCGTGATGACAAAAAACTTATTGGTAACATTATTGATTGGCAACTGCAAGACATGGCATTTGGTCAAACGAATGGAATTCCACAAGGAAGTGTTTTAATGGATTTCATTGCAGAAATGGTTTTAGGTTTTGCAGACCTTGAACTCTCAAATAGAATCGACAAGTTAGGTTTAACCGAGTTTCAAATAATAAGATACAGGGATGATTACCGAGTATTTACAAATAATCCTCAAGTTGCAGAATTGATTTTAAAAAACATTACTGAAATACTTATTGAACTTGGAATGAAATTGAATTCTCAAAAAACGTTGGTGTCAAACAATGTTGTTCAGGATTCAATAAAGCCTGACAAATATTTTTGGTTATCAAGCAAGCGTAAGCCATTTAAACTACAAGAAAATTTATTGGTAATTCATTCTCTATCACAGAAATTTCCAAACTCAGGAACTTTAGTTACAGAACTAACGGATTACTTTGATAAAATCAAAACTATTAAGAAGTTAAGGCAAAACATTCCAGTCTTGATAAGCATACTTATTGACATTGCCTACAAAAATCCGAAAACCTATCCGATTGCTGCTGCTATTTTGAGCAAGCTTTTAAGTTTGATAAAATCAAAGCTAGTTAAAAAGGAAATTTTGGTTTCAATCATAAAACGATTTGACAAAATACCCAACACTGGACATTTGCAGATTTGGCTGCAAAGAATCACACTTAAAATTGACGATACTATTCCGTATGATGAAAAGTTGTGTAAAAAAATTGACGATGCAAAATTTCCAATTTGGAATTCTGATTGGTTAAGCAAAGATTTCAAAAAACTTATTACAAATGAAGATATAGTGGATAGAATTGCATTAGCAGAGATGGATGAAGTAATTGCAACGAAAGAAGTTGAATTGTTTGAATCAAAATCAAAATATTCATATTAAAAGCTATGAAACCCATCACCGAAAATATCATAGAAGAATCAGCGATTGAAATTTTACAATCGCTAGGATGGGAATATGCCAACGGCAAAGAGATTTCACCCGAAGGACTTTTTTGTGAAAGAGAAAATTACAGTCAAATAGTTTTGGTTAATCGTTTACGAAATGCAATTGCCAAAATCAATCCTGCTATTCCATTGGATGCACAAGAAGCTGCTATTCAAAAAGTGTTGCGAATTGCTTCACCCGAATTGCTGCATAACAACGAAGAGTTTCATCGATTATTGATAGAAAAAGTAAAAATACCTTATCAGCAAAACGGTTATGAACGCAGCCATGAAGTTGCATTGATAGATTTTGACAATCCAAACAACAACCAATTTCAAGTTATCAATCAATACACCATTATTGAAAACAACCAAAACAAACGACCTGATGTATTACTGTTTGTAAATGGATTGCCTTTGGTAGTAATTGAATTAAAAAATGCTGCTAGTGAAAATGCAAATATCAAAAGTGCTTTTCAACAGCTACAAACATACAAAGCAATCATTCCAAGTTTGTTTACTTACAATGCCATTTGCATAATTTCAGATGGCTTAGAATGCAAAGCGGGAAGTATATCGGCAGACCTTAGTCGCTACATGACTTGGAAAACATCAGACGGTGTTAAAGAAGCATCAAGATTTAAACCACAATTGGAAATCCTTCTGAAAGGAATGTTGCAACCAGCAACCCTTTTAGATTTGGTTCGCAACTTTGTTGTATTTGAAAAATCAAAAAAGGAAGATGCAAAAACTGGATTAATACAAATACAAACGGTTAAAAAATTAGCGGCTTATCATCAATATTACGCAGTAAATAAAGCCGTCCAATCCTCTGTAATTGCTTCGGGCATCAATGGAGACAAACGAGGTGGTGTTGTTTGGCATACACAAGGTTCAGGTAAAAGTTTAAGCATGGTTTTTTATTCGGGAAAACTAATTACTGCTCCCGAAATGCAAAATCCGACAATTGTTGTAATTACTGATAGAAATGATTTGGATGACCAATTGTTTGACACTTTTGCTTCATCTGTTCAACTACTAAGACAAGAACCAGTTCAGGCTGAAAACAGAGAACATTTAAAAGAGTTGTTGAAGGTTGCAAGCGGTGGAATTGTATTTGCGACCATTCAAAAGTTTTTGCCTGAAAATAATAAATCAGTTTACGACCAACTTTCTGACCGTAAAAATGTAGTTGTGATTGCAGATGAAGCACACAGAACGCAATATGGTTTTGAAGCTAAATTAGTAGATGAAAAAGACAAGGAAACCAAAGAAGTTATAGGAAAACGCATTGCTTACGGTTTTGCAAAATATATGCGAGATGCTTTACCAAATGCAACTTACATAGGCTTTACAGGCACACCCATTGAAGGAACAGATGTAAATACACCACAAGTTTTCGGAAATTACATTGACCGATATGACATAAAAGATGCTGTTGATGATGGAGCAACTGTAAAAATATTCTATGAAAGTCGTTTGGCAAAAGTGAATCTTGATGAAGATGGAAGAAGATTAATTGAGGAGTTTGATAAAGAACTTGAACAAGACGAAGAAGTAACCGAAAAACAAAAGGCAAAAGCTAAATGGACAAAACTTGAAGCTATTGTTGGTAATGAGGAACGAGTTAAGAATTTGGCGAAAGACATTGTAACTCACTTTGAAAAACGTCAAACAGTATTTGAAGGGAAAGCCATGATTGTAGCCATGAGCCGCAGAATTGCAGCCGACCTTTATGCAGCAATAATTGCAATAAGACCTGATTGGCATAGCAATGATATGACAAAAGGTTTTATCAAAGTGGTGATGACAACCAACAGTGCAGATGGTCCTGCAATTTCAAAACATCATACCACTAAACAGCAAAGGAGAGATTTATCGGAACGAATGAAAGACCCTGCTGATGAATTGAAACTTGTTATTGTTCGGGATATGTGGCTAACAGGTTTTGATGCTCCATGCTTGAATACAATGTATGTGGACAAGCCAATGAGAGGACACAACCTAATGCAAGCCATTGCAAG
>JBBQPP010000583.1:0-3098 GCA_038217255.1 Bacteroidales bacterium
AATGCACTAACCGGAATTATCAGATATACGGCGCTTACCGGTGACAACACATATAAATCGGTTATCGAAAATACCTTCGAAAATACGAAGCGTTTTGTAGTGCCTTCACATGAAAATCAACCTGAACGAATTGTTGAAAATTACATAAACGAGTATTACGATGACGAAGGCTGGTGGGCACTGGCATGGATTGAAGCTTACGATTTAACGGGCGAACAAAAATACCTTGAAATGGCAAAAACCATTTTCGAAGATATGAAAGGTGGCTGGGACGATCGTTGTGGCGGTGGAATTTTGTGGAAGAAAGGACTTTTATATAAATCGGCCATTTCAAACGAATTGTTCCTGCTTTTGGCAACCCGACTGGCTTTGCGCGATGAAAACCGCGGTTATTACCAAACCTGGGCAAACAAAGAATGGGACTGGTTTTCAAAAACCGGGATGATAAACGAATTGCCGCTTGTTCATGATGGTGTGAAAGAAGATTGTGTGGCGAAAGGACGGCATTATACTTACAACCAGGGAGTAATTTTGGCTGGGTTGGTTGATTTGTACAAACTTGATGGCAATCAGGATCACATTGATTTGGCAAGTAAAATTGCAACGGCTGCAATTGAAAATATGTCAACACCGGACGGGATTTTGAAAGGTCACCCGAAACAGGAAGATGGTGCGGATGGCGTTCAGTTTAAGGGGATTTTTATGCGACATTTAGGCTATTTATACAAGCAAACCAGGAATCCGGAGTTCAAAGATTACCTTTTAAATAACGCACAATCAATCGAAAATTCGGCAAGCGAAAAAGGGACAAATTTTATCGGTTCACAATGGGAAGGCCCGTTTGACAAAGCCGATGCAGGAAGGCAAAGTTCAGCAATCGATGCGCTTGTTTCGGCTTTGGAAGCAGCAAAATAAATAAATAGAAATCTTATGAAGGTACAATTTGGTACAACAATAATTTTTTTGGCAATTGTTTGGTTCGCAAGTAACAAAGAAACCGAAATCCCTATTTTACAGCCTATCCCGATAACCATTTGGTAAGACCAGTTGGCGAAGTAGATTTACAGGAAGAGCCCGAAATGAAATATCGCGAAAAGCCACAACAGGATTGGGAAATGAATTCAAAAGGGTTTTTCTATTTAGGGTTGAATGCAGTGCTTCCGTATTCCAACATTGTGCGTGCGTTAAAAGAAAATATTTATACCTATTCTCTGCTTTCTGAGCATTCGGATATCTAGGTGGTTTCGGATGGAAATCAGGTCGCCTGATTTGATGAAATTAATGGAACAAATACACTTATAATTGATGACCAATGGGATTACAACAGTTTACTTTGGGGGAATTATACAAAAAATATCATTTCGAAGTCAAGGAAAAATGGAAAAGTAACTCTTAGGATAAATTGATAAAGATTTTGCTTAAAAGGAATTACTCTAAAAAGTGTGTTTGTTTTCAATAATTTGTCAATACTTTTATTGAACTAATTTGAATAACCAACATTATGAATCTAACTAAATTCTTCATTTTTTTTCTGTTTCTCTTTCCTCTCAATGGAAATAAACAAGTTCAAACGATTAAATCAGTAAGCTCTGAAAATGTTGTAATAATCAATCCAAATCAAACGGCTCAAACCATTGAAGGCTGGGGAAGTTCTCTGTGCTGGTGGGCTGGTCAGGTGGGCAATTGGGAAGAATCAAAAGTTGATAGTATTATCGAATTGATTACCTCGCCCGATGGATTAAACATGAATATTTTTCGCTACAACATTGGCGGTGGCGACGATCCTGCTCACACCAACGGGCACATGTTAAAAGGCAAAGGGAAACGTGCTGAAATGGAAGGATTTAAAGCTTCAGCAAATTCGCCCTATAACTGGAATGCCGACAAAGCACAGCGAATTATTATGCTGAAAATTAAAGAAGAACGCCCTGATGCTATTTTTGAAGCTTTCTCAAATTCATCTCCTTACTGGATGACGATTAGTAGTTGTTCTGCCGGAAATGTGGATCCCAAAAAAGATAATCTAAAACCGGAATATTATGAAGCTTTTTGTGATTATCTGGTTGATGTTTGCAAGCATTACAAAACGGAATATGGAATTGATTTCAAAACGCTGGAACCCTTTAACGAGTCAACTTCGGGATATTGGAATTATCTGGGAAGTCAGGAAGGTTGTCATTTCGACCCGGAAACTCAAATTAAAATTATTCGAATATTATATCCAAAGTTGCAGCGTTCAGGATTACAAACGGTAATATCAGCTTCCGACGAAACAAATATCAAGTCTTTCATACATGTGTTAAAAGTGTACAAAGAAGCCGGAGATATTCTTGATAAAGTAGGGCAACTGAATACGCATACTTATTCGGGAACAAATGACGAACGAATTGAAGCTAACCAATTGGTAAAAGCAACAGGCAAACAATTCTGGCAGTCGGAAACCGGACCGGGAGGTTGGAAAGAAAAGGTCTCCGGATTACAAAACAATCTATTTTTAGCTCAAAAGCTTTTCAACGATATGAATCTGATGAAACCTCAGGCCTGGATCGACTGGCAGTTGATGGAAGAAAACAACGATGTTTGGGGATTAATACGTTGCAATTTTAAAACAGAGGAATACGAAATTGTAAAAAATCTTTACGTTCGGATGCAAATTACACGATTTATAAAACAAGGTTATACAATAGTTGAAACCGACAATGAAAAAGTGTTGGCAGCAATAAATCCGGAAAAAACGCAAATGGTAGTCGCGCTCAACAATTCTTCCGATAGCAGCCAATCTTTTCAATTAAGTCTCGATTCATCAGTAAAATTGGCTAAACAGGCAAAAATATATCGCACGAGCAGCACCGAAAATTGTGAGCAACTTTCAGCTATAACATTAAAAAGCAATCAAATGATTTATTCTGCTCCGGCTTTGTCTATAACCACATTTATTATTCAGTTGAAATAAAATAATGGATTGAAAATCACAAAAATGAGAATATTAAAAATAGCATTCCTACTGTTTGGATTAACAATATTTTTTCCCAGTTGCGATGCAAAAGAAAAAAGTAAATCTGCAAATAAACCCAACATCCTGCTCATTAACATCGACG
>JBBQPP010000584.1:0-3080 GCA_038217255.1 Bacteroidales bacterium
TGGTTTACGGCAGAATATGCCGACAGGAAATCAAAATATTTTTTCCCTTCCACGTCCCAAACATAAATTCCCTTGCCTTTTGACAATACAACCGGAAGCGGATGGTAGTTGTGTGCGCCAAATTTATCTTCCTTGGCCATGTAATCTTTTGAAGTTAAAGTTGTCATTTTTTTGATCTTTTTAGTTTGTGCAGAATTACAATTTTAGATGCGAACAAAAAAATAAAGAGATGTGTTAAAAAGCACTGAAAAACGTCATGTTTTTTCCAGGCACATAACGTAAAATCTAATCACATGTTATTTAAGTTATTGTATTCTTTTTACCGCAGATTTTAGTCTTGGTACTTTATACTCATATCTCAATACTGATTTTTATTTTATTGAATAAGGCACTTTGTAAATAAAATCAAAGTCCTTAGCCCCCAATTCTTTGATGCCAGCGGCATCGCATGTTTATAGAAAAAAATCCTATAGATGACCGTTCGACCCTGGCCAGGGTCGCATTGCAACTTATTGATTATCTTTCTATAAACATTTGAACCCGCTGGGTTCAATAATTTTTGGAGTATCTATTAAGCGTCTAATTCAATTATCCTATTTCCAAAACCTGATAATCGCCACTTCAGCCAAAATAAAAAGAAGCGCAAGCAGAATACACCAAAGCCATAGTTGACGGCCATTTTGGATTTCGTCGAAAATTTCAGAGAAATTCTTTTGGGCATTTTGCACAACCTGTGCATTTTTCAGTTGAGCAGTTTCAATTTTTTCCTGTAACTCACTGTTATTGAAATACCTTAAATCCGATTCTTTCCGGTCGTAATTGAAAGCCAGTGAACCGATCACTGTATCTTTGTTTAGGATTAAATAGTGGCCATCGTTTACAATTTGTCCCGGAAATTCTATCAGTGTCCCTCTTGCCGAAACGTTTAATGATGGAATAAATTTCTCCCCTTTTTTTCTGTTTTCGATTTCAATTTTCGAATCGAGGCTGATATTTTGTTTGCGCGGTATCTCATAAAATGTGTTTCGCCCTACAACATACGCCATTTCCTGGTTGGGCAAACTGTACAAAACAATATTGTACATTGTTGGTACAAAGAGGATATCGCGGGCAAAAGCTTCGTTCTTCTTTTCCAACGGGAAGGAAAACACCCAAACTTTGCCGTTTTCGAAATTAACAGAAGAAAGCGCCTTGTCGTTGTTTTGAAACCAGAGCAATCGGGAGCCTGTTGATTGCGCTTTGTTTTGGAATTGAAAATGCCCGGATATTTCGGGATAAATTGGGTTTTCCTCTTTTTTGCGAAATACATCAGTAAAAAATTTGTTTTCAAAGTCGATTCCTGAAATTTTTTGCTTCGTTGTATCCCGCGCTGTTATCTGGTTAGCGTTGAAAATAGCCAGTAATTCGTTGGTTGGGGATTGATTTTTTAGTTCAGCCGGAAATACAACAACGGAAGTCCCTTTTGCCACGCTATTTTTCAATTCGCTTAAAAAACCGCTTGAGAAACTTTCGAGATTGACAAGGAAAATTGTATTGTAATCGGTCAGTTTGCTGATTTGCAAACTTTGTATATTCATTTCATCCAGAACCACAAAATCATCGTTTTTGAACAAGGCTGAAATATAATTCAACCCTTCTTTTGAGTTTGGATTGTTTTCAAATATAGCCAGCGCTTTTATTTGAGGTTCAACAAAATAGCTGATATACCAATTGTTGTCGTGTGTAAACGGGTAATCTGATATTTCAATATTTCCAAGTTGTAAACCGCTTGTGTTGTTTGTATATTTCAAACTTGCTGTTATTTCATTTTGCGCTTTTACCGAAAAGTTGGTAATTGATTTTATTGAATCGTTCAAAATCATTTTTAAGGGCAGGTTTTGGTAATCCTGGTCCGAACTGTTTTTTATCCGCACAAACATTTCCTCTTCCTGTTTTAACCGGTGGGCAGGAACTTCAACCCAACATGAATCGATATACAGATTGGCGGTTTCGTTTGCCCTGAGAACAAGAAAATAGCTGAAAACAGGTTCTTTACTAAAATTTTCGAAATCGGTAATTGTCCTTTGAAAATCAGAAATAAAATAAAGATGTTTATCGGTTGCGGTTTCCTTAATTTCCGGTTGTTGAACGGCAAACCGGTTGTATATCATTGAAAGCGGGATTACCACTGGTGACGGCTGGATTTCGGCAACTTGCTGAATAAATTGTTCTTTGTTAAAAATGTTCTGGTGTTTTGGTTTTAAGTCGTTGGTAAATAGTTTGAATTTTGTGCCGGCTGGGTAGGCCAAACATATTTCGAGCGCTTTGTTTCGCGCTACTTCAAGCAATTGCCCGTTTTCTGAAAGCGCGTTCATACTAAACGAATTGTCAACGTAAACACCAATATTCTGGTTAGGTTGTTTTTTCGTATCCGACGAAATTGGAATGTAGGGTTGGGCAAATGCAAAAACAAGGAAAATGAGTGTTAAAATGCGGGCAATCAGAATCAGGATTTGCTTTAAACGCGACTTGTTTTGCGATTCCTTTTTAATGTTTTTCAAAAAACTGACATTGCTGAAATATACAGTTTTGTATTGCCTGAAACTAAACAGGTGAATTATTATTGGAATTGCAATTGTGAAAAGTGCGAATAAAAATGTTGGAAATAAAAATTTCATATTTGATTCTGTGTTATTAAAACCGCCACAGATTCACAGATTTTAAGAAATCTGAAATTTAACAATCTGTGAATCTGTGGCGTTTATTTTTCTTCTTTAACGGCAAGCTATTTAAAAATTGCGATTTCTTTTTCTCCGGTTGATTTTATATATCCCCGAAACATTCCGCTTGTGTTAAATTCCATGGCAATATTTCCCAAAGCATCAATTGCTATAACACCTCCTGTTCCATTCAATTCAGTCAGTTTTCTTATTTCTTCGTTACAAGCTTCTGAAACGTTCAGGTTTTTATATTCCATTAAAGCCGAAATGTCGCGCGCAAAACCCAGTCTTATATAATATTCGCCATGCCCGGTGCACGAAACGGCACAGGTTTTATTACTGGCATAAGTTCCTGCGCCAATTATTGGGGCGTCGCCAATC
>JBBQPP010000585.1:0-3073 GCA_038217255.1 Bacteroidales bacterium
CCAGGCAATTATTAAAGCCGGACTGATTTCCCTTGGGTTGAGTGATTTAACAAATAATCAGTTTGGCGTTGCATATTCAACCATCCGATTCCGCGAAAACTAATGTGCACAGTAAGTTACATACCTGGTCAAATAAATGGCGATTACATGCTTACCTCAAACCGGGATGAAAAAGCATATCGTCCAACGCTTGCGCCTCAAATTTACGATGCAGGAGATAAAAAGCTTTGTTTCCCAAAAGATGCCCAGGCAGGTGGTTCGTGGATAGCCATGAATGATAAAGGCCGCACATGTTGCCTGCTAAATGGTGCATTTGTAGCCCATCATAAAAAAGCGCATTATGCACAAAGTCGCGGAAATGTTTTAATTGAAATTGCTTCATCCGAAAAAAATCCTGAACAGTATTTCGTTGAAAAGAACCTAACTGAAATTGAACCATTCACGATTGTGACAGTAGAAAAAAACAAAGATAGAATAAGCCATTTCAGCGAATTTATCTGGGATGGTAATAATAAACATTTCAGGCAGCTTGACCCGGCAAAACCGCAAATCTGGTCATCGGTAACGCTTTACACTCCTGAAAACCGACAACTAAGGGAACAGTGGTTTAATAGTTTTTTAAAAGAAAGGAACGGGAGTATTTCACCTGAAAAAGTGTTCGAATTTCATTCCGGAAAACATATCGATGATAATTCAATTAACGTAATTATGGAGCGCGAAGGCGATTTAAAGACTGTAAGTATTACACAGGTTATAACTATGGGCAGTTCATTTAAAATGAAATATTTTGATTTGTATAAAAATGTCGAAACCGAAATTGAGTTATGATTTTTCAGAAAAAACAAACCGGATTTGCGATTGCAATTGCCTGGCCCGAAACCTGGTGCAAACAATCGGGTGCCTGGTGGGACAATTTTATAAATTGGCTTGGAATTAGCCAAAACCATTATTTTAAAGTTGGACATGCAGCCTTGGTTTTGGTTGATAGCGAAACCCGGAAATGTCATTATTTTGATTTCGGGCGGTATCATACTACTTTTAATCATGGTAGGGTGAGAAGTGAGAAAACTGATGATGGGTTAAAAATGAACACGAAGGCAATCATTTCGGGCAAGGGCCAAAAAATTGAAAATTTTGAAGAAATACTGACCGAACTGCAAATGAACCCTGAATGTCACGGCGAAGGTAACATTCATGCAACGTATGGAAAAATAAATTTTGCCAAAGCATTTGCCAAAGCAACCCTGATGCAACAGATAAGCCCAATCCGTTACGGTCCGTTCAAGTACAAAGGCAGCAATTGTTCGCGTTTTGTAAATACCGCAATCAGGGCAGGAAACCCAGCATGGCTTTCAGCTTTCAAACTGAATTTTCTGGTACCGTTTACTCCCACTACATTAAATAATGTAAATTCATTCGGAAATAAAGTTGTTTTACCAAAACTGTTACCTTTTCCCGCTTTTTCTCCGGATCCGATTGCAGATAAAACCACTTTAAAAACGACATTGCCTGCGCCCAATCTACCAAAAGGTATTCCGGCTACTTCGCAATGGATAAGTGGCGAAGGTGCAGGGTCGTGGTTTAACATCAATGAAAAAGAAAACCGATTTTATATTTCAAGATACAGTCCGTCTGGTGGTTTGGAATGTGAAAGCGAATTTATTATCAGCAACAATCAGCGCTTTAATATTAGCCTTCCTTTCCACTTTGATTATTTAAGCCATTGCAGCCAAGTGATTATCAGACAAAATGAAATTATTATTGAATTTGAAAGATTGAAGAAAAACGATGGGAGATTACAAAAGAGCAAATCTTCTCTCAATTCATTTTCTGATGTGACAAATTTGACCGAGCCTTCATTGTTATTTGATAATATTCAGAATTAACAATTCTTGCACTTTCTTTGAGAATTAAATCCTGTCCCTTGTCAGGATTTTCTTTTTTTACGACTACTTACCCAAACAACATAAAATCAAAATTATAATGAAACGAGTAATAATTTCAATAACACTTATACTAGCAAACTTTTTCGTTATGGCTCAAAATTCCAAAATAAAAGAAGTAAATCCTGCTGAATTCCAGCAATTAATAAAAAAGCCAGGCGGTGTATTACTCGATGTGCGAACCCAATCGGAGTTTAAAAATGGGCATATTTCAAATTCGGGTCAGTTAAATTATTATGCATTTGATTTTCGAAAAAAAATATTGATGCTGCCCAAAGATGAACCCATTTATTTGTATTGCAACACAGGCTATCGAAGCGAAAAGGCAGCAGATATTTTGGTAGAAAATGGTTATACAAATGTATATAACCTGAAACATGGGATTATGGACTGGGAACTAAAAAACATTACAATTGTTATTGATCCCGATGCAACACCTGATACCGACAATAAAATGGAGTTAGCTGAATATTCAAAATTAATTCAGTCGAAAGTGCCTGTATTTTTCGATTTTTATGCACCGTGGTGTGGCCCTTGCCGTAAAATGATGCCAATGATGGACAGTTTAATAGTGGAATATCACCAAAGAATTAATATTATAAAAGTAAATGTGGATGCCAGTAAAAAGCTGATAAAGGAACTTGGTTTAAACGGAGTTCCATATTTGTCCTTTTATAAAAACGGGAAGTTAATTTATTCAAAAAATGGTGGAGCTGCCAAAAAAGAACTTACAGGCATATTTGAAAATAATTTATAAAATAATATAAAGTATTAGTGTTTATAATCAGTAAATTAACAAAATAAAAAGGAAATATATTATGAAAGCAATTTGGAACGGTAAAGTCATAGCCGAAAGTAATGATATTGTAAATGTGGAGGGAAATAGTTATTTCCCTATTGATTCGGTAAACAAAGAATATTTAAAAAATAGCGAAACTCATTCTGTTTGTCCTTGGAAAGGTACGGCATCTTATTACGATTTAAAAGTAGAGGACAAAACCAATCCTGATGCTGTTTGGTATTATCCCAGCCCAAGCGACCTGGCCAAAAGTATTACCGACCGCGTTGCATTCTGGAAAGGGGTACAGGTAGTGAAAGAATAAAAGGAATTTTAAATGGGTTGAGAATAA
>JBBQPP010000586.1:0-3048 GCA_038217255.1 Bacteroidales bacterium
AAAGATAAAAAATTCTGTGAATAGGCCATATTTGACGGACGATGTGCCACATCTTTTACTGGATTTGTCAGGTATTCAATCCAACTGGTTCGATCCAACCCGAAGTGTTATTAATGACAAATTCAATGTTAATCGCAAAAGACTCCTGCGTTTAGGCGAAGATTATGATAAAATTATGATGTTGCCCAAAAATCAAAATTAAAAACATATTAACTATGAGCCATTAAAAAGCCCTATTTAAAGGGCTTTTAATGTCGTTACTTTTATTTTACATCTGAATATCTTTCCGAAATTACTTTCCAGTCAATAATCTTCCAAAAGTCCTCGATATAAGATGGGCGAAGGTTTTTCTTGTCGATATAATATGCATGTTCCCAAACATCACAGGTAAGTACAGGTTTCTTACCGTCTCTTAAAGGATTTCCGGCATTGCTGGTTTGCACAATTTCTAGTTCCCCATTTTTATCAACAACCAGCCATGCCCAGCCTGATCCAAACAGTGTTGCCGCTGCTTTTGTAAACTCTTCCTTGAATTTCTCAACTGAACCAAATTTAGATTCAATTGCTGCTTTCAATTCATCTTTTGGATCTTTGCATCCATCCGCGCTGAACTGCATGAAATAGAAAGTGTGGTTCCAAACCTGTGTGCCATTGTTGAAAATTCCCCCGTCTGCCGATTTAACAATTTTTTCGAGGGATGCATTTTCAAATTCTGTCCCTTTAATCAGGTTGTTTACATTATTTACATAGGCCTGGTGGTGTTTTCCGTAATGAAATTCAATTGTTTTTTCACTGATGTACGGTTCCAATGCATTGTTTGCATAAGGTAGTTTTGGTAATTCGAATGCCATAATTTTTGATTTTAAAGGTGAATAACTTGTTTTTTGATTTTTTCTTAAAATTAAAACATTTTAAGTTAAAAAAGGATTAATCGGAACGATAATTTGGAGCGTGTTTAAATAGTGGGGAGAAAAAAGATGCTGGATCTGGATACTGTACGAACTTGAAATTCTTAGTTATGCACTCCCGGAGTATTCTTTTTACACAAATATTTTTATGCGGGGAAGAAATAAGGAATAAGGAATAACAAATGTAAAAGTGATAAAACACGTTTACAAAGTGGACAAAAACTTTCTTATTTCTTATTGGATATTTTACATTAATTCTTATTTTATTAACATAATACTATCCAAATAATCAAATAAAACCCCGGGACCTCTGCCCCGGGGAAAAAACCAAAAATCAACTAACCTTTAAACCGTCTGGCGACTTCATCCCAGTTGATGAGATTCCAAAACGCATTTACATAATCCGGACGTCTGTTTTGATAGTTCAAATAGTACGCATGTTCCCACACATCAATCCCTAATATCGGCGTACCCTTTACTTCCCCAACATCCATCAGCGGATTATCCTGGTTGGGCGTTGATGAAACCGCCAGTTTATCCTTTTGAAGAACCAACCATGCCCAACCTGATCCAAACCGCGTTACCGCAGCTTTGACAAAGGCTTCTTGAAAATTTTGTACTGAACCAAATGAATCATTTATTGCACTGAGTAACACTCCTTCAGGTTTTGGTGAACCTCCCGGAGCAATTACATCCCAATATAAATTGTGGTTGTAAAAACCACCTCCATTGTTTCTCACTGCAACTGATTGCCCTGAAATACCTGAAAGAATCTGTTCAATTGATTTTCCTTCCAAAGCTGTTCCTGCAATTGCAGCGTTTAAATTATTTGTATAACCTGCATGATGCTTGTCATGGTGGATTTCCATTGTTCGCGCATCAATATGAGGTTCTAAAGCTTTATAATCGTAACCTAATTTTACTAATTCAAATGCCATAATATTTTTTTAAAGATATTTGTATGTTTATTTCTTAATAACAAAAATAGGTGCTATTTAGAATTAATCCAAATATTTATCGTTAAAAATATATTGAAAACATTTATTTCTCATAGGTAAAGTTGATATAGCACAAGAGCCAAATTTAGATTTAGCAAAAATATTTTAAGCAATAAACCTTTCCACACGGCACTACAACGTAACATAAATAATGTTTTTTTATATAATATAATCGAATTAATAAAATCTTGAACTATACGCTTAAGTTTAAACTTCTATACTACATACAGTTAGTTTAAGTACATGAAATATCTTTACAAATTATTTGGTAATACAGTTAGAGAAAGCTACATTTGGTAATAATAAAACGAGTTCTTTGAAGAGAAAAATAATATTTCCGCATTGATTCATCATTTGGTAAACTCAACAGAAAAATTTTAACCGAGAAAGCTCTTTAATGGTCGCTAAGACAGGCCTTGTAGTCTCGCCTCAGGCGAGATGAGTCGAAAGACCGGTGGAAGTCCGATCGGCCGGGCACTCAAATCCTGTACATCAGGGGTTTTACGCAAACGGGATTGATGCGGATTTTTTTTGCTCTATTTCAATCAATTTTAATTCAGGAAAAATAAAAGGCAACCTAAAATCGCTGCCCTTGTATTTTTTATACTTATTTGGTTTTATGTATTATTCAAAATTCCGGTTTAAAACCACAACACTTTTATCCAACTACCACATTAACAATTCGTTTCGGTACGATAATAAATTTACGGACAGTTTTACCCTCCATCCATTTTGCAGTGCGTTCGTCAGTCAATACGGCATTTTCAATTTCATCATTTGGCAGATCAACAGCCAATTCCAACATAAAACGGGTTTTGCCGTTAAACGAAACCGGATATTCAAAAGTATCTTCCTCCAACAAACTTTGATCAACTATCGGCCAGGGTTCGTAAGCCAGGGTTTTCTTGTTACCATACATTTGCCATAATTCCTCCGCTAAATGTGGTGCATACGGTGAAAGTATTTTCGCAAAAATCTTCGCAGTTTCTTTTGTTACTTTACCTTTTTTGTAAGCCTGGTTATTAAATACCATCAACGCCGAAATTCCTGTATTGAATTTTAAATGTTCAATATCGAATTCTACTTTTTGAATTGTTTGGTGGAGCAATTTTGCCACCTCTTTATCTTCTGTATCTTCAACA
>JBBQPP010000587.1:0-3025 GCA_038217255.1 Bacteroidales bacterium
TGCCCCGGGGCGTGATTTTTTCATAATAACTGCACTTATCCATGCATCACTAGCACCAATTTTAAACAATTGTTCCAACAAAAAATCATAGTGTTCCGGGTTCATATCATCGATATTACTTTTCAGGACTATCGCCTCCTCAGTATTTACATCTTTTAAAATATTGGAATCTTCGCACAAAAAAACCCGCAAAACATTGGGAACTTCGCTATCGCGGTTGCCAATTCCATACCCGGTTTTTGTAATCTGAAAAATCATTTTATCTGTAAATTCGTCAACTGTTGCAACCAAAATTGCAGCACCAGTCGGTGTTGTCGCTTCATGATTTACCAGCCCTGTTTTTACCGGAACATTCATTACGATTTCGGCAGTTGCCGGTGCAGGCACAGGCATAATACCGTGGGCACATTTCACCATTCCACCGCCAAGTTGAATGGAAGATGACATCACTTTATCAACTTTCAAATAATCAAGGCAAATTGCTGCACCAACAATATCAGCAATTGAATCAAGTGCCCCAACTTCATGAAAATGAACTCTTTCCTTTGATATATTGTGAATTTTAGCTTCCGCAACTGCTATCAAGTCGAATATTTTCAGCGCATTTATTTTAACCCGTTCAGGTAGCGAACTGCCGTTTACAATCTCCTCGACATGCCTTAAATGACGGTGCTTTTCGTTTTCCTGATTTTCAATTATTACATCAGCTTTTGTTCCCGAAATTCCACGCCGTTGATCCTTTTTGATTTCCAAATGAAAACCTTCTATATTCAGTTTTTCAAGTTCCGAGGTTAAATAACTGGCATCAACACCCAAATCAATCAGCGCCCCCAGATTCATGTCGCCGCTGATGCCCGCAAAACAATCATAATACAATATCCTCATTTTCTGCTCTTATTAATTTTACACATTTTTTAAAACGCGATTCAATTTTCCCGAAACCAATCCTTCCTTATCGATTCTCAATTCCTGAAAACCAACATTTTTGATTTTATCCAACACCTCATTTTCAACAAGTAAAAGTTTCTCCAACTCTTCCTTTTTTACCTCGATTTGCCCGTAAGTTCCATAATGGCGAACCCGTACATCTTTAAAACCAAAATCATTCAAAATATTCTCAGCATCTTCGATCTGTTGCAATTTTTCTCTTGTAATTTGATGATTATAAGGCACTCTCGAACTCAAACACGGGCTGGCAGGTTTGTCCCAGTTGGGCAATTCAAAATGTTTGGCAATTTGCCGCAATTCATCTTTTGAAAGATTGCAATCAACCATTGGCGACAAAATCTTATACTTTGCAGCCGCTTGTAAACCAGGTCGGTAATCGCCCAAATCATCATAATTTGTTCCGCTCAAAACATCAAATTCGTGGTATTTTTCTTTAATAGATTGTAGATCATGAAAAAGGTGTTCTTTACAAAAGTAGCATCGGTTAATTGGATTCTGACTGTAACGATCATCAACCAATTCCATTGTTTTAATAATTTCCAGATTGATATCGAATGTATTGCAGAAATCCTTTGCAAGTTCAAAATCCTTGCTTTTTAAACTTTCAGAATTTGAAATCACGCCAATTGCATTCTGTTTTCCTTGAAATTTGCGGGCTAAAAAAAGCACAAGAGTTGAATCAATTCCGCCTGAAAAAGCGACAATTGAACCCTTCCTTTTTGAAAACCATTCTTCCAATAATTCTATTTTATTTTGAAGATGTGCACTTAAATCTTTCATAGTTTTGTTTTTAATCTATTCCGGTAGCATTAATCAAAAAATCATAACACCACTATTTCAAAAAAATTAATCGGCCCTACTCATGGTGAGTTTTCCGTTTTGCATTCCTTTAATGGTAATTAATTTGTCGGCCAATTCCGTTAATCTGCTTGCAATTCCTTTAATGGCAATCACTTCCATATGCTTGGCTTTATCAAGTATTACACGTTGTGTCGATAATATTTCCTTATGGTAATCCACCTGTATATCAGATATTTGATTTTGAATTTCGCGGCGATGTGGATCATAAATCAATGTAACTGAACCCGCCACATAATTATTGCATTGCCATTTTTGCTCAACAGTATTTTTATTGACCAAATGGCGGATTGCCTGTGAACGGTTTGAAAAATGGTTAACTATTACATACTCATCGAGTGCATCCAAAAGATCCTTTTCCAACGAAACACCAATTCTTGAAACTGCCATAGTAACACCAATTTTAAAAAAGTAATATTGACAAATATATAAAAATATAGATAAAAGGTGTTTTGCATTTAAGTTAAAGTATTCAATCAAATATTTTTTAATTTTGAAATCTTTGTCGCTTAATCAATTACAAAAACCTAAATACAATTCAATGAAAGGATTTATTTTAATCTCCATTCTTGCAATACAAGTTATTTTTGGTTTTTCACAAAATACCTCGAAGAACTCAATTCAAGATTGCATCTTGAAATCGGATATTGTTATTGAGGCTGAAATAGCTGGAAAACTTTCATTTTGGGATTTACAACACAAAAATATTTACACTGCATTTGAATTAAAAATAACCACATCCTTAAAAGGTTATTCAGAAAAGAATCCAAGACTTTTATTGATGGGAGGTAAAGTAGATGATATACTGCAAATTGTAAGTACATCATCCGAATTAAAAATAGGTAACAGGGGGATATTTATGTTGAAAAAATTATCGGAGCTGAATAAAATCAGCAACGAAACTGATAATAATTATTTGCTTCTTAAAAGTAAAAACAGTTACATCTTTCTGGGAGATGAATCGCACAAAGTTGAGTATGTTGACGGGAATGATTTAAACGATGAAACCATTGAAGAAATTGAAAAAATTACCGGCAAGAAAGTTAAATACAAAACTTCTACACCTGCTCTGAAATCAATAAAAAGCACACATAAAATCACGGGATTTTCGCCTAAAACTGTAACAGCCGGAACTGGAACCATTTTGAATATTTATGGCGAAGGTTTTGGATTTGTGCAGGCGGAAAGTTCAGTTTGGTTTACTCACGCTGATAATCCG
>JBBQPP010000588.1:0-3023 GCA_038217255.1 Bacteroidales bacterium
GTCGTTATTTTTCAGCAGGAACAATTGCAATATCGCTTGAAGGCAGCGTAATCGCCTCCTTAAATTATGGCGATGGTGAATGCGACAATGTAGCACTTTTAACCAACAGTGAAGGAACAAAAGAAATTGTTTTATCAGAAAACGACCATTGCTCAAATGAACAGGGAAATGGAATGTGAAACAATGGTAACGGAATGGGAAACCAGAACAATGGAAATAACCAGGGAACAGGAATGGGGAATCATAACAACGGAAACGGAAACGGACAGGGAACCGGAATGGGAATGGGCAAAGGACATGGTAATGGATAAAAGGAATCAGAAAGAATATGCTTCGGCTAAAATGATGAATCCGGAGCATATTATTTCTTTTTATCGTTATTTCAATTATTGAAACGAACCACTTTGACAAAAGAAGAATTTAAACAACTTTTCGATTCGAACTTTGATGAAATTCGTAGTTACATATTTTATCGGTGTAGTGATAAAGAACTAGCCACGGATATTACTCAGGAATGTTTTTTGAAAATCTGGGAGAAAAAAGACAAAATCAGGCTTGACCAGGTAAAAGGATTACTGTACAAAATGGCTTCTGATTTATTTGTAAATTATTTTCATCATCAAAAAAGAACTCAGTTATTGTTTAAGAATTTCGCTTTTGAAGAGGAGGATTATTCACCCGAAGAAATCCTTTCCTTCCAAGAATTAAAAGAAAAATACGAAACATTGCTGGAACGAATGCCAGAAAAACAGCGAACCGTTTTTTTAATGAGCCGGATGGACGGACTTCAATACAAGGAAATAGCACCCCGACTTAATTTAAGTATAAAGGCAGTGGAGAAAAGGATGAAAAACGCCCTGGATTATTTACGCACCTCATTAATTACAAGTGAATAAAATGAAACAGAACAATCATACGGAACAAATAAATACGGAAACTGAAAGACTTTTTTCAGGAGCAAGTATTGACTGGGGGGAAAGCAAGGAAATGATTTGGGATGAAAAATTTGAAAAAATCTATCAGCAACCCGAAACAAAAATCATCCGCTTTAATCAACGAATTATTGTACTTGCTGCTGCAGCTTCAATTATTTTATTGGTCGGTTTTGGTTCTTTGGGATGGTTTTATTCCAACACGATTGAATGTTCTGTCGGCAACCATTTAACTGCATCTCTCCCCGATGGTTCATCGGTTGAAATGAATGCTGAATCAACATTAAAGTTTCATCCCTACCGTTGGTATTTTCAACGAAATTTGCAATTTGAGGGAGAAGGATTCTTTTCGGTTCAAAAGGGGAAAAAGTTTACCGTAAATTCTCAAATGGGCGAAACGGCGGTTTTGGGCACGACATTTAACATTTTTTCGCGCAACGATACATACCGCGTATTTTGCCAGACAGGGAGAGTAAATGTAAAATCAAGTGATGGTGAATCGGTCATTTTAACTCCCAACCAGCAGGCGGTTATCAAATCAGGAAAATTGTTAAAAGAAGAGCATGACATATTACCTGAAAATGTAATTTCATGGAGAAACAACCAGTTTCTGTTCACTTCAGCTCCGTTTAACGAAGTCATAAAAGAAATAGAACGGCAGTATAATATTACCATTTCCACCGAGAAAACTCTGACAGGAACCATTTCTGTCAGTTTTCAAAAAGAGCCGGACGTGGAAAATATACTGTCGATGGTTTGTAAACCACTGGGATATAAATACGTTAAAAAATCGGATAAAAACTACGTAATAACGGGGAACAATTAGTAGTGAAAAATGCGAAACTTTTAATCTTTTTTCTTTTATTTTTTTCGTGGAATTTGAAAGCCCAGCCGCAGAAGATTAAAATAAATGCTACCGGAAGTCCGCTTAATAAAGTTTTTTTTGAATTGAGGGACAAATATGGTTTTGAGTTTACTTTTAACGACCGGTTATTATCGGAGTATAAAATTACCGTTAACAACGAATTTGAGACCAAAGAAGATGCGGTTTCATTTCTTCTTAAAGAACTTCCTTTTGAATTCGAAAAAAATGGAAATGTTTTTATTATTTTCTCTTCACCGCAAAAAATTCCAACTGTAGTAAAAAAATACGTCAATGTTGGAGGGCAGGTAGTCGAGGCAGGAACGTTTGAACCCTTGCCTTTTTCTTATATTTTAATCAACAATCGCCAGGTTCAGTCCGACCAAAACGGCAATTTCAATTTTTTGGCTTCGGCAGATAAATCACTTCAGCTGCAAATCTCGCACTTAGGATATTATATTTATGACACGATTTTCAACAACAGTTTAAACCGAAAATTTATATTAACACCTTCAGTAAAAGTGCTGGGCGAAGTTAAAGTGGAAGGATTTACGGTTGAAAAATCGACGTTTATTGGTGATGCCCCGGGGAAAATGATAGTCAATCAAACCATTGCACCTTACCTGCCAGGGTATGGCGATAATTCAGTGTACAACGTTCTGCGGTTATTACCCGGGATTCTGGCTTCAGGCGAACAATCGGCAGGTTTGCTGGTTTGGGGTAGTTACGAAAGCCAGACAAAAGTGGAGTTTGACGGATTCACTCTTTTCGGCCTGAAAAACCACAACGATAACATTGGGGTTGTAAATCCTCTTTTAGTAAAAAATATCCGCGTATTAAAAGGAGGCTATGAGGCAAATTTCGATGACCGTGTTGGAGGAATTGTACAAATTACAGGCAAAAACGGAAATTTGAATTCACCTTCAGCTACGTTAAATATTAATAATTCCACGGTAAACATAATGGGAGAAATTCCTTTTGGTAAAAAATCATCTTTACTGGCTTCCTGGAGACAAACGTATTATGAATTGTATAATCCGTACAAACTAAACTTTTCGGGCAGCCAGGATAGGTCAATGGGAACAGGACACAACAATGGAAATCATGCGGCGGGAAACATGATCGATGCATTGGTGATCCCTGACTACAAATTCAGCGATGCAAACCTGAAATATACATTCCATGGGAATAACAACGAAATGGTTTCAGTTGGTTTTTACCTTGGTGGC
>JBBQPP010000589.1:0-3022 GCA_038217255.1 Bacteroidales bacterium
TCAATCCACCGTTTCTATTGTTATTCTATTAATGGCTAAAAAAAAGATACTTTTGTAGCATGATAGATATGAGTACAAAGTATTAAGTACACATTAACAAGAACCAAGAAATGAGCATCAAGACAAAAACAACAAAATAAAACACAATACAATGGCAAAAATTCAAAAAACATTATTGATGATCCTCGACGGGTGGGGAATTGGCGACGGTTCAAAAGCTGATATAATAGCGACAGCTCCAACCCCTTTCATGGATTCCTTAATGGAAAAATATCCACATTCGCAATTATTGGCTTGTGGCGAAGACGTTGGTTTACCAGAAGGGCAGATGGGAAACTCAGAAGTTGGTCACCTCAGTATTGGTGCAGGTCGCGTACTTTACCAGGACATGGTGAAAATTACAAAAGCAATCCGTGACAAATCATTGTGGGAAAATCCTCAAATTCTGAAAGCATATAATTACGCTAAAGAGAATAAAAAGAAAGTTCACCTCATCGGTTTGATTGGCCCCGGCGGAGTTCACGCGCTGAGTACACACATGGTTGCACTTTGCCAGATTGCCACCGACATGGGTTTGGAAGACGTTTTTGTACACGGTTTAATGGATGGCCGCGACACCGACCCTCGTTCAGGTTATGGTTTTCTGGAAACCGATTTGAAAGCTATTGAATCTACAAATGCAAAATTTGCATCAATTATTGGCCGTTACTTCGGAATGGACCGCGATAAAAATTATGACCGCTTAAAATTGGCTTACGATTTATATACCACCGGCAAAGGTGACAAATCAACTGACTTGCTTGCCACTGTTAAAGCTTCTTACGATGCCGGTGTTACCGATGAATTTATGAAACCAATCGTAATGGTTGGTGAAAATGGTAATCCACTTGGATTAATTGAGAAAGACGACGTAGTGATTTGTTTCAATTTCCGCACCGACCGTTTACGCCAAACAACAATTGCTTTCACACAAAAAGACCTGCCTGAATTTGGCATGCACACCATGGATTTGCAATGGTACACCATGACAAATTACAAAGCCGATTTCAAAGGTATTAATGTAATTTTCGATAAAGACAATGTTCAGAATACAATGGGCGAAATAGTTTCTAATGCCGGTTTAAAACAAATCCGCATTGCCGAAACTGAAAAATATGCACACGTAACATTCTTCTTCAGTGGTGGTCGCGAAGATGAATTCCCGGGAGAAAGCCGGCTTTTGGTACAATCGCCAAAAGTACCAACCTACGATTTGCAACCTGAAATGTCGGCACCGCTTGTAAAAGATGCGATTGTGCCAAAACTCAAAAACGGGGAAGCCGATTTTGTTTGTCTGAACTTTGCCAATGGCGACATGGTTGGCCACACCGGCGTTTATGAAGCCATTTACAAGGCAATAACTGCAGTGGATCAATGTGCAAAAGAAGTTGTGGAAGCAGCCTTGGAAGGCGGTTTTAACATTATGATCATTGCCGACCACGGAAACGCTGATAACGCAGTAAATGAAGATGGTTCAGAAAATACAGCACACTCGTTGAATCCGGTTCCCTGTATTTTTATTTCTGACAGAAAAGGAATCAGCCTGCAAAACGGAATTTTAGCTGACGTTGCACCAACCTTGTTAAATGTTATGGGGTTGGAGGTTCCGAAGGATATGACAGGAAAAAATTTGATACGCCTCTCCCCATCCCTCTCCTAAGGAGAGGGGGTAAGAACGTCCAGACCTAATGCCTTCAAGGTATTTTTCGAAAAAGAAAACAGAAATCAAACAACTTTCGATTTGAAATACAACAAAAACATAAACCGTTCTTCTATCCCCCCTACCTTTGGGGGGACGAAAGGGGGGCTTTGATTAGGGGGACTTTTTTATGATTGAAATTGGCCGCACAATAATAAGCCGTGATATTTTTGAAGAACAATTCCTTTGCGATTTGTTGAAATGCAAAGGTGCATGCTGCGAGGAAGGCGACTCGGGTGCGCCATTAACAAAAGAAGAAGCTGAAATCATTGAACGCGAATACCCGAATTTCAGTGAATACCTGCCCGGCAAACACAAACACGAAATTGAAAAACAGGGATTTTCGGTAATTGACAATGATGGCGATTTAGTAACCCCATTGTTAAACAACCGCCAATGTGTTTACACTTTTACCGATGAACGGGGGATTTTGAAATGCGCTATCGAAAAAGCCTTTATTGAAGGGAAAACAAGTTTCCGAAAACCGGTTTCATGTCATCTTTTTCCCATCAGAATTACCGAATACAAACGTTACGATGCAGTGAATTACCAGGAACTTGATATTTGCAAACCTGGAAAAGCATGTGGAAAATCGGCAAAATTGCCACTCTATAAATTCCTGAAAGAACCACTTATCCGGAAATATGGAGAAGAGTGGTACAGCGAAGTTGAAATAGCGGCTGAATATTTGGAAAATAATTCTTAGTACGCAACTTTTTGGTACTTTTATTCATCTTTTAAAAAAACCGAAAAATGAATAAACTTTACCTCATTTCAATCCTTATTCTTCTCATTTCTTGTCAACAAGAAGAAACTCCAATAACAAATGTTCCCGATTGGTTTCTTCCTCAAATTGAAGAACTGGAAAAGTCCGGAGAATGTTTCGATTGCACGATTACCCAAATTACTTATAACAGTAAAAATTACTATAATTTTTACTGTGGTTTGATGTCTTGCATGTACTGCTATTTATATGATAGTACAGGTAAACTGGTGGAATGGAACCTAGAAGAATTCGACAGCTTTGTCGCAAACAAAAAAAATGAAACAGTGATTTGGAAATGTGGTGACAAAATAGATTAGCGCAGAATTATCCTGAAAATATTTACCGGAATTCCTTTGTAAACAGTAGTCTTATCAAGTTTCATCCCATTTCTCAAGGCAACATTTGCTGATTGGGAATTGTTAACATGAACAATGGAAATCAGCGATTCAGCAAAATCATTCTCAAAAGCAAAATCACGGCATTTTTGTGCAGCTTCAATGGCGTACCCCTTTTTCCAG
>JBBQPP010000590.1:0-3015 GCA_038217255.1 Bacteroidales bacterium
GAGATATTCTTTTCATGCTGATATGGAATTTGAGACCCTGCAGCAATTTCATTCGGTAGTGGAAAGCATAAAGAATCTCACTACAGATTTGAAAGTGTATGGGATGTACAAAAATGGCAGATTTTCACAAAATTCAAAAAAGGATTCATGAAGCAGGATGCAGATGCGAAATCAGTAATAGCAGAAAAATACAAATCAGCGGATGTTGATGGCAAAATTTCTGTTGCTAAACGTTTAGATAATATCGGCGAATATTACTTTTCCCAAAAACTCAGGGAAATTGATGAGTTAAACAAAGCTGGCAAACAGGTTATAAATCTGGGAATTGGAAGCCCTGATCTTCCACCCCACGATGACGTTATAAAAGTTTTACAAGAAGAATCTGCTAAGCCCAATACGCATGCATACCAGAATTATAAAGGAAGCCCCGTTTTACGAAACGCTATTTCCCAATGGTACAAAAAGTGGTATGATGTTGAACTGAATCCGGACTCGGAAATATTGCCACTGATTGGAAGCAAAGAAGGTATCATGCATATTTGCATGACGTACTTAAATGAAGGGGATGCGGTACTAATTCCTAATCCAGGCTATCCAACATACAGGAGTGCGGCAAAAATTGCAGGAGCTACGTTAATCGAATATATTCTAAAGGAGGAGAACAACTGGTTTCCTGACTTTGAGGAACTTGAAAAAATTGATCTTTCTAAAGTAAAGCTGATGTTTGTAAACTACCCGCACATGCCCACAGGACAGTTACCTACAAAAGTTTTTTTTGATCAATTGGTTTCGTTTGCGCGAAAACACCAAATACTTCTTTGCCATGACAATCCCTACAGTTTTATTCTGAATAAAAATCCCATGAGCCTACTTCAAGCGGAGGGGGCGAAAGATGTAGCTATCGAACTGAATTCTTTAAGTAAAAGTCATAATATGGCTGGTTGGCGTGTAGGTATTCTTTCGGGGAATAAAGAACGAATTGCGGAAGTGCTACGATTCAAATCAAATATGGACAGTGGTATGTTTCTGCCACTGCAACTTGCTGCGGCGAAAGCATTGGAACTTGGCATGGATTGGCACGATAACCTGAATAGCGTGTATGAAAAAAGAAGGTTAAAGGTTTTTGAATTATTGGAGTTGCTTGGCTGTAGCTACGACAAAAAACAGGCAGGTATGTTTGTATGGGCTGCCATCCCTTCGGAAGAACAGGATGGTTATGCCTTAAGTGATAAAATTTTGTATGAGTCAAATGTATTCATTACTCCTGGTGGAATTTTTGGAAGCGCTGGCGATAAATATATAAGGATAAGTCTTTGTACAACCATTGAAAAAATTGAGGAAGCAATAAAGAGAATCCAGAATTAAGTATCAAGTATTACAAATTATGAATGTAGCAATGGTTGGAACGGGGTTAATAGGAGGTTCAATGGCGATTGCATTGAAAGATAAAGGAATTGCAAAAAAAATCATTGGCGTTGAATCAAATACGCTGCATCAAAAACAGGCCCTTGATCTGTCGTTGGTTGATGAAATAAACGACCTGGATGAAGCGATCTTAAAATGTGATGTAATAATAATTGCTGTGCCGGTTGATACTGCTATAACATTAATCGGAAACATACTCGATAAAATTGATAAGCAAATAGTGATTGATGTGGGCTCTACAAAAAGTGCAATATGTGAAGCAGCTTCTAAAAATAAGAACAGGAGCAGGTTCGTAGCAACACACCCAATGTGGGGTACAGAATATAAAGGCCCGCAAGCTGCAGTGAGGGGCGCATTTGTTGACAAGGCAGTGGTGATTTGTAATAAGGATGAAAGTGACATAGATGCTCTTACATTTGCGGAAAATATGTATCGAAAACTGGGCATGCACTTAATTTACATGAATGCAGTTGCTCACGATATTCATGCGGCCTATGTAAGTCACATTTCTCACATCACTTCTTTCGCCCTGGCGAATACGGTACTTGAAAAAGAAAGAGAAGAAGACGCCATATTTGAACTGGCAAGTGGTGGTTTTGAAAGCACCGTAAGGCTTGCAAAAAGTAATCCGGCTATGTGGGTTCCGGTGTTTAGGCAAAATCGTGAAAATGTTCTTGACGTTTTGAATGAGCACATTTCACAATTAAGGAAATTTAAAAGCTGCCTTGAAAAAGAGAATTATGAATATCTAACTGAATTGATTGAAAATGCAAATAAAATTTCAAAGATCATAAAATAATATCGATTGCTATTTACAAAATTTACTTATCCAAAACATTAGCTGAATGATCTTTAGGGAAGCGGTTATAGGTGACATAAAGCAAATTCAAACAGTGAGAAATTCAGTTAAAGAAAATGTGCTATCAAATCCCGGTTTAGTAACCGACGATGATTGTGAAGATTTTTTAACCAGGCGTGGTAAAGGTTGGGTCTGTGAAACGGAAAATAAAATAGTTGGCTTTGCTATCGCAGATTTAGAAGAAGACAATATCTGGGCTTTATTTGTTCATCCCGAATTTGAGGGAAGGGGTATTGGCGGCAAATTACATCAAATGATGCTCGACTGGTATTTTACGCAAGGAAAGAAAAATGTTTTGCTGGGAACTTCTCCACATACCAGGGCCGAAAGATTTTATAGAAAGCATGGGTGGAGAGAAACAGGAACACACGGGAAAGATGAAATAAAATTTGAAATGAGATTTGATGAATACAATACAATTCATGCCGTTAATTTCTGACTAACGGATTTTTAAAGATTTTAAAATTAAATTTACAATGCAAACAGAAACAAAATCAATGAAAGATGTAATCCAGGAAAAATGGAGCAAGCGCCCCATTATCATAAGCGGGCCGTGCAGTGCAGAAACGGAGGAACAGGTATTGGAAACTGCTACCAGGCTTGCTAAGACGGGTAAGGTAGATGTACTCCGCGCCGGCATTTGGAAGCCACGAACCAAGCCGGGAATGTTTGAAGGAATAGGAGTGAAGGGCTTACCATGGATGGCACAGGCAAAAAAAATTACCGGACTT
>JBBQPP010000591.1:0-3014 GCA_038217255.1 Bacteroidales bacterium
CCCACAAAACCCCCCCCCCCCCCCCCCCCCCCCAAACACCGTTATTTAAAATATTTTCACCCCGGCCATATTTTTTGAAAAGCTATGTCGTTAGGCAACAGACTATTCAATTTATAAACAAGTTTTTCGAAGTTGCTCAATTCCTCCTTTACCTCGAAATGAAGCACAAAAAAGGATGCATGAACACCAGTATCTGTGCGGCCAGCCCCAGCAACCTCAACGGTTTCGCGCAACACGGTTGATAATGTTTTTTCAACCACTTCCTGCACCGAAATCGCGTTGGGCTGAATTTGCCAACCGTGATAGTTTGTTCCTTTATAGCTGAGTTGTATAAAATATCGTTTCAAATTCTAATATTTTTATCGAACAACAACCACCCAGTCTTTTTCAATTTCGGAAGGTGGATTTCCCACAGTTTGAAAACCTTTTCCCTGAACTGTTGCCACCGTTCCGTCCTGCATTTCACCCCCTTCGCGCGGGTTAAACCATTTTACTGAAAAAGATTTATCTCCCGGTAATTTGACTTTGGCATTTTGAGTTCCGGATGGTAAATAGGCGATAAAAATTTCGTCCGGCTTTTCAATACAATATGCACCCTTAATATTTACCAATTCATCATTGCATTTCATTTCTTCCAAAGGAAATTGCTGAATAAACCGGGTTGCTATGGTTGATTGTTTCCAAAAATTATCGCGGCTACGGAAATCCTCGAGCGTAAGATCGGTGTGTGGATAACGATAGCCAAAATACCATTCAACACCTGCACCACCGGCCAACAAAGTTCCCCACAGGCAATCCTGGCGTATTGTATCGTGTTGTGCATCATGCGAATCGGGCATTACTCCTTTCCAGGCTGGACCAATTTCATCGAGGTTTACAAGCCAACGTAAGCCTGATTTCGCGGATTCATCAACCCATTTTTTAACCCGTTCGTGCACACGGGCAGGATTTCCAATTTGCAATGAAGGGCCGTCTAAGTTTTCAAAACCCAACATCGGGTTCAGGAATTCATCCTGGTGGCTATCATTTGAATGGGTGTGCAACACCACAATTGACGGGTAGTTATTTACCTGTTTTAGAAAATTCATCATATCTTTTTTCTGGGCATCAGTTTGTCCGATGGGAGTCCAGTCAGCAGGGCCGTTTTCTTCGCCAATATTCCACGAAACAGCCAAATGGTGGCCAAATCGTGCAACCAATTCGCGCAGGTAAAGTTTTCGTTTCACATCGGTGTAACCATTATCAAGTAAACATTCGTTTTCGGTTTCCTGTAGCACAAAATGGTTCATTATACCCAATTTCTCCATGTGGTCGAAAACTACCTCCCACTGGTCGAGTTTGCTGCAATCGAAGCGGTAACGTTCGTTGTGATCATTGTATGGCCAAACATCTTTTCCATCTCCCAAAATATTCATTGTGAGCATGTAAACAGAATTTACCCCAGCCGATTGCAAATAGTTCAACGCACCTATCATTCCTTTTCCTTTGCCGTTTTGCCAGGTTGGGTCGCCTTGTTTCCAGTCGGTAACATGTGGTTCATATTTATGCAGGCTTTTCTTTGGGTCGGCTTCCCCCTCACGTACCTCTGTTTTTAGGCTGAAACGCGAAGTTTGGTCAAAATCGGCAAAAGCCAGAAAGTTTTCAGGGCTGTCAGCGCCGTTTTTTATCCATATTTCGTTTGAATCCTGAAATTTGAAATACCCCTTCCCACCATTCACAATTCTTCCTTTTGCACGAAAATCGTTACCTGTTTTGTCGGATGCTGCAACTTCAAAATTTCCTTCAATTCCATCACCATCAACAGGTTTCCCAATATTTTCACCTTCTTTGACAACAACATCCTTTCCTTTTAGGAATGAAATCTTGTAATTCCAGTTTCCAGTTTCATCGGGACGAAAATAAATTTTCCAGATATTCCCGGCATCGGCTGAAGTTTCGGCTGCAAAGCCATCGGCTGCAAAAAAACCGGGAATTGTGTATGATTTTGTTCCGTTGGTAAATGTCGCTTCAAGCTTGTAATCCAAAAACGGGTTTTCCTTTGCCCATTCAGATGTTTTTGGGCCGTTTAAAACTAAAGTTACTTTGTGCCATTGCTGAAGTTCACCTTCAATTTGAATGGCTTGCTTTTGTTGGGTTTGGCATGAAAAAAGGAGAGGTATAAAAAACAGGAAGATTGAATGTTTCATTTTTAAATTGGTTAGATTTTTTAATAATTTTTAAAATTAGCAATTTTAAGAAAACTCTTTCTTATTTCTACTGTCCACAATTGTGAATATTATCATTAAGATTGTGGCAATCAATGCCATAAACGAGCCAAAATAAAAAGGGGCATTTGAATTTACTTTGTCATACAATATTCCGGCGATTAAACTTGCTGGCAGCAAGGTGATTCCAAGTATAGCGTGGTACATCCCATAACCGGTTCCTCTCAAATCATTACTAACAATATCTGATATTAACGCTTTTTGACTTGTATCTGTCAAGGCGCTGTACAGTCCATATAAAATGAATAAAAATATAAAAACGCTTATGCTGTTAAATTTTCCAAACAAATAATAAACAACTGAATAGACAAGAAATCCTAGGACTATTAACTTTTCCCGCCCTATTTTATCCGACAATTTTCCAATCGGGATCGCCAAAAAAACCGAGACTGTATTAAAAATCATATACACAAAAGGAATGTATGATTTATCGATCCCTGTTTCGGCTGTTTTAACGAGTAAAAGGGCATCTGCAGAATTACCGAGCGTAAATACAAAAATGATAAAAAGAAAAAAGTAGAATTTTTTTGGTAATTGTTTAAAGTGAAATTTGCCGTTGTTTTCCTTTTTTTCGGACTTTGTTTCTTTGATGAAAACTGCAATAGTAACAACACCAAGAATGGCAGGTATTGTTGCAATCAGGAAAATATTCTTGAAGTTTAACGGAAAAAAATACAATAACAAAAAAGCTGTTAATGGCCCAATTATCGCCCCACTATTGTCCATTGCTTTGTGAAATCCAAAATTTTT
>JBBQPP010000592.1:0-3003 GCA_038217255.1 Bacteroidales bacterium
GAGTTTCGCGGTTAATCCAGATAATTTACCCGAATATTTACCTGAAGGAATTAACATTAAGAATAAATGAGAAGAGACGATAAAATATTGCAATGGAATAAGATTCATTCAATTCTTTTTAGTTCCCTTTTTGTTTTGTACACAATTTTACCGGTAAGGTATCCATTAATTATTGCCGGTGGAATTTCTTTTCTTTTTTACGGATTAATACATTTTCATTTATTAAAGGCATATCATCCGTTTGCAGGTTATGCTAATTGGGTTACTTTAATGCGATTGATTTTGGTAATAATCTCAGGGATATTCTATGAAAATTTACCTGGCTTTGTATTATTCGCGATTGGAATAAGCATTTTTTGTCTGGATGGACTTGACGGTTTTATTGCAAGGAAATTAAATCAGACAAGTGAATTTGGCGCTTACTTCGATATGGAAACCGATGCTTTTTATGTTTGTGTATTTACGATAGTTTTATTTGAAAAAGGCTTTGCCGGTTACTGGATTCTTATCCCTGGTTTTATGCGATATTTTTATGGTTTTATAATTTTGCTTTTTGGACGAAAAGTAAAAGAAGAAATAAGGACTAAATACGGACCACTGGTTGCCGGTATATTTTTTGTATCCATTTTATCTCCTTTTGTTTTATCATCGACACTTTATAGTCCTGTTTTGATTATTTCTTCCGCTTTGCTCATGCTCTCTTTTTTGAATTCTTTGATCCGAATTTTTAGAATCAGGATTGTTTAGTCGCAATTATTGCCTTGTACTCCAAGGCCCCTTTTTTGTATAATCTTTCCAGACAAAAACCGGCAAAGTATATGGAAACTATATTAAACACCGGCAGAAACATTGTTAAAAGCAGAATCGGAAACGTAAGAAATAGTTTTATTGCAGTTGTTCTTTTTTTTATATAACCAACATTTAGTGTAAAATCAACAACTTCAAACTGTAAATTTAATGCTGTGAATTTTTCGAGAACTGAATCGAAAGTATAAAATGAGTTTACTGCCCAGTACTTTTTTACCTGCTTTTTTAAAAATGAAAAACGATTGTTGGTTTCAAAATCATCAAGAATAAAAATTCGGCCGCCGGGCTTAAGATGAGCAACCAGATTTTCTATTGTGTTTTGAATTGAATCTGAATGTTTAATCGATTCGATGGCAATAATTACATCGAACATGCCATCTAACTTTTCATCAAAACTTTTTTGTTCAAATAATATCCTTTTTTCATATCCCTGTTCCCGGCATCTATCCTTAGCAAATTCAATTTCTTTTTCACTCAGGCTAATGCCCAAACCGATACAATTTAGCCTTGTGCAAATTCTGGTTAACACATAACCTACTCCACATCCGGCATCCAATATAAAATCCTTTTCATTTATTTTTAAATGCTCAATGATCCAATCTGAAATATCAATGTATTTTCCCTCTTTAAATTGAAGTTTTTTATGAATAGGATAAAGTTGATTTTCGTCTTTTCTGTTTTTTGTCCGAGATTCAAAATCGAACAGGTTATTATATGTTTCCTGAATTTTTCGGGTCATAGTTTTTTCTTCAGAATAAAAATAAATTCATTGCTGTATTTTAATGGCAGGATGGTTTTATGAATTCTCCCGAAATTAATTTTTTTCCAAAAGAAAAGCGTCCTTCTCAATTTAAAACCCGGCCATTGATCGGGATATACCGAAACAATGTCAAAACCGTTTTTCTCAAAAAGGTTTTTCCATGATTTTAAATTTTTTGCCTCCATGTGAGCCTGTGTTTTTTTCCGCCGTAAAAACTGCCGGTAAAACTTCCAAATGAACGTGTCTGAATTTCGAACCAAAAAACAAAATTTGGCTTCGGTTTTCGCAACCCTTTTCATTTCATTTAACGATTGCTTTGTGTCAAGAAAACGTTCGAGTGAGCCAATACAAGTAACAAAATCAAATTCCTGATCAGAAAAAGGCAGGTTCTCCGCATTTCCCAACAATGTAGTTGCATTTGGAACAAAACTTTTACTTAATTGAATTGCAACCTCAGAAATATCAATACCATAAGCCATTACCTCATTTTCAATCGCCATTTTCAATAAAAGTCCCGGTCCGCATGCAACATCCAATAGTTTGTCACCATTATTCGGTTTTAAAACAGATAAAAAAATTTCGTAAGCTTCCACCGGGCGCAGATATGAAAATTTTCTTTGAATATAGGTGCTGTCAAACCAGTTTTTTACTTTAACCTGTAATCCTGAATCGTGCGCCTTCATCAAATATATCGTTTGGTTTTTTCGCTGTATATAGTGTATTTTTCTCCGAATTTGAATTTGAGAAAACTTTCTTCAATTATGATTCGAAAATGCATGTGGACAATAAAATAACCAAATGCCATGATCATAAACCATTTTGGGAAAAGAATTATCATGCCGATAAATGAAATGTACAATCCGAACAAAATAGGATTTCTTGAAAATGAAAATATATTTCCTGTTTTCAGATCAAAACTATTTCCTTTTTGTTTATTATTCCTTCTGATATTCATTACTGAATACAGTGAAACTATCCTCCCTGCCAATATTAAAAAAATGGCAACTATTATTAATTCAATCTTTTCGGTTTTGTAAATTAAATTGGTAGAAAATTTTGATAAAGCAATTAAAACTAAAGGCACACAATAAGCAATTGCACTTAATAATGAAGGCAAAGCGAGTAGAATTATTTTCCACCAAAAATTTAAATTTTGTACTCTTGTATAAAGAAAAGGATCAGGCAGTGATTTTTTCCGAAGAATAAGCTGAAAGCTTGATGCAACGCTTGGTACAGGAAATACTATGATTTCGATAAATAAACTTAAATAGGTCAGTATTATAAATATTTCGATTAAATCAAATGCCTTCATATTTCTCAAGTATGTTTAAAAACTGTTCTGTTTTTTTACTCCAATTTAAGTACTTTAAATTCAGGTTGATATACCCATTTACAAGTTTTTTATATTCAATACTGTTATCCAGTAACGAAGCTAA
>JBBQPP010000593.1:0-3000 GCA_038217255.1 Bacteroidales bacterium
GCATAATTCGCTCCTTTCTTTTTAGATTACAATGATATAATAACTCGTTCCAGTTTTTCCTTTATTTCTCCGGCAATACTTGCAAGCTCCTGATTATCGACAGCCATCATCGAGGCTGTTGGATCGACGGCCGCCACTTCGATTTTGTTCTTTGCAAGTTCTTGTATATACTGCAATCGGTAAATAACTGCGATTTAAAAAACTATGTATATTGTTGTATAACAATATGTTATGTCATTAATGAAATCTCAATCAATTGCAGGGGGCAGTATAACTCAACAACAGAATTGTACTTTTTCTGCAATTCATTCAATTCAAGCAAAATTTCCTCCTTTGATTTTTCCTCAAATTCATACTTGGTTTTATCTTTAAAATTGGTTCCAGCGGTTTGTAAATCAATGTAAAAATGGGAATAATAAAAAATGGCATTAAAATTTAAACTCATAATCAATCCCCAAAATATGAATTGAGTTGCGCATTGAAAAATAATCCTGATGGCGGTAATATATCCCAATTTCATGATGCTTAGCCAGATCGCGTGAAATGCCTATATCAAAACGGCCTTTATAAAAATCTTTATTTTTAATGTTGTAGAAAAGTTCGTAACTAATATACGGGTCAATTTTTACCTTTCTGATATTGTATTTGAATTTAGCCCGTGGCCTGAAATAAAAAGTTTCCCAGGGAATATCGCCACTGTCGTTATCGTTGGTGAAACGGAACCTTAGCGAGCCATCGAACCTTTTATAATCTGTTTTCCCGGTTGCGTCAAACACAAAATTATGTGAAACTTCATTGCCTTTGTCTTTAACATTTGTGTTGTAACGATAGGAGGCTGATAAATCTAAAAACTTAAAGGCTTCATATCCTAATTTTCCTTCAAAAATATACTCATCCACGGTAAAATTATCTTGTAACCTAATTTCAGGAATGATGCTAAATTCAAAATCTTTTAGAAATTTTTTGGTGAATGTTAATTCAATCCAGGTTCCGAATTTGTCTGTTTTTGCGAGAATTGAAGTATATCCGGCACAAAGAAATAATAAAATTAGAAATAGCCGTTTCATTAATTTTAAGCTTGTTTCTTTGAACTGTTTACATCAAAAAATATGGTAATTCGGGCAACATCCCTTAAAAAATCAATTTTATTAATCTGGTATCTTTTTATTTTAATCCCTGTTCTGTTTTCCAAATCCAATAACAACTCATCTTCTTTATCTTTATGGACATTTTCAATATTCTCATAAATCACCTGAAGTGAATCTTCCTGACGCATTAAAAGGATCTTTTCAAGTGCGCCGAGTGTGCCAATTAGCAACATATTCACAAGTGCAAGCCCAAAATATCCTACATGATCTTCCGACAAAGCATTAATTACAGAAACGGCTATGATAACAAAAAGATATGTCATCTCTTTGGGAGGGATGGCATCGGTGCGGTAGCGAATAATACCGAAAATGGCAAATAATCCAAGTGCAAAACCGAGTTCAAGAGTAACGCTTTCGAGCAAAACCACGAGCAAAAATACTGCAATGCTAATTGCAAAATAGCTAAAGTAAAACTCTTTCCGCTTGCTTATTCTTGAATACAGAAATACAACAAAGGTAGTTGCAACGGCATTAAACCCGAACCTTATCAGCAAGGTCCAGAATTGTGCCATTTGCTCCGAAAAACTTCCCAGTATATTTAAAAGCTCCATATCGATATTTAATTTATTTTTTTATTAATAAAATTGAGCCGCCGTTTAAAAGCGTTTTGTTTTAATTTTTGGTCAAGAATTGCCCTTCCGGTACAATATTTCGACAACCCTTTTTGCCTGATTTTAAGATTCCTTAAAATCGAAACTATAGGCGATAGTTTTAAACTCTTTCCTCTTTTCACCTCAAAAATGACAAGATTATCAATTTTAGATTTGCCATTTTCATCCCAAAACTCCGGGCTGATATCAATTGTACATCTATCGAGTTTTTGTTTATGTATTAGCGTTATCCGTTTAAATCTGTTGGTTAAACTTGGTTGAAGATCTTCCCCTTTAAACGGGGTTTTTTTGTCAATAAAATCAAGTTCCGGTTGAATAAATTCCGAGGAGCCAAAATCGGTTACAATGCGCGTTTTTACAGTTCTCTTTTTGTTGGTTTTAAATTTTACTTCCAAAAAACTACTGTTGGTCGAAATATAATTGCGTTGCCTTATTTTTACGCGATTTAATTTTTGGTTGTGGTGTTTAATATACATCGAACTATCTTCAGTATCAAAATAGGTTGTTTGATAATCCATAATTCGCTGACCCTCTATTTCAAGAATATCATAGAAATCAAGGACACTTTCCAGCAAAGGGAGCAATTTCGAAATATGAAACCAATATTTCCGATCAATTCGGCTCATTAGTTTTACTTCAATAATTTCATTCAATGAAACAGAAGAAAAGCTTGAAACTATGTCTTTGATTTCTTTCAAAACGGTTGGTTTGTTTAATTTTACAGCGAACAATATTATCTAATTTTATTAAGAAAATGTTACATTTTGGGGTTTAAATAGCATTTAGCGGCAAAGCTTTATCCGGTTCCGGATGAATTTGAAATTTTTTTATCAATACATTTACTTCAAATTTTATTTCTTTATTTTTTTTGTAAAAAACTTAATAACCCAAAAGATGAAAAAATTTATTTCTATTTTAACAACTCTTACAATTTCAATTTCCGCTATATACGCACAAAAGGCTTCTGTGCCAAATGAATCAGGTATTTACAATGAAGCCAGGCATAATATCGAGAAGTACCGGAAAACAGATTTTTCAGTTCAATTAGAGGATTTTGAAAAAGAGGATTTGAAAAACATTAAAATTGAGGTTGAACAAATATCACATGATTTTTTGTTTGGCTGTATTATTTTTGATTTGGTAACTCCGGATGAAACACCCGA
Source organism: Bacteroidales bacterium (assembly GCA_038217255.1). Lineage (GTDB taxonomy): Bacteria > Bacteroidota > Bacteroidia > Bacteroidales > Prolixibacteraceae > Draconibacterium. The sequence goes on from JBBQPP010000593.1 coordinate 2,923, forward strand.
AAATGAAACCCTGTTCAAAGAGCGATTTAAAAATCTCTTCAACTTTGCAGTTTTGCCTTTTTACTGGGCTGGTTACGA
>JBBQPP010000594.1:0-2997 GCA_038217255.1 Bacteroidales bacterium
AATGAAAGAAATTGAAGATTTCGATTTTTCTCATCATCCTAAAAAAGTGGAACTGCAAAATTCAATTCCCTCAAAAAAAACAGAAACGGTAAAAAACTCAAAACCAACAAATAAAAACAAAAAACCAACACGCGCTTCGAAACAGTCAAAATCAAAACCTATTTCGGCAAAAAAATATTATGCACAACAATCGAAAGGAAAAAATAAATCTGGAATTTTTTCTGACAAGTTCGCTTTAAAAGCACTCGTAACCCCAACATTTTCAAGCCACACTTTAAATAATGTGCAAAATGTTGCCGTCGATTTTGACCAGAAATATTTTAAAGAAATTGAAAATCCACGTTTTGTTGTCAATTTTGGGCTTGAACTTTCTTACCGCATCAACCAGCATTGGAATATTTATTCGGGGTTAAAAATTTCCAATTATTCGTTTGCTAACCAGGCCGATAAAAGCCATTACGAAATTCTATCCACAAATCAGGTAAACATTCCAAGTTCAGCGGGAACCCTTTTGGTAAACGGCGACAGGATTGGCGAACTGCCCTCTGATTACAGATTTAAAACCAAGATAAAATTGCTGTATTTAGATATTCCGTTGGTTGCCCGTTACCATTTCAAACCCGATTTCTATTTCGATGCGGGATTAAAATACAGCTATTTGCTGGACAATAATACAAAAGGCAGGATTGCCGACAACGACACAAAAATCAATTACGATAAAATTGAAGGATTGCAAAGAAACAATTTTGGGATGATTTTGGGAACTGGCATCGAACACACCACCAAATCAGGGATTCGTTTTGAATTGGGCCCTGAATTTTGTTACAATCTCAACAATCTCAACCCCAAAAACAGTGTAATTACCAAACTGCTTTCTATTGGTTTCAGAACAGGGATATTTTGGGGGGGGTATGATTGAAGGGGAAGTTTTTTTGCACCGTTGCTTTAGCGCGGTGTTAATCAGCAGTATAGGTTTTTCGCTTTAGCGTTTAATCTCTATTTTAAATTCAAAATAATTAATGGCTAAAGCCTTGACCACATTCATCTTATCTCGCCAAGCTAAAGCATGGCGCAAAAAAAAACAAAAACACACCCAACCATTTCTAAACCTCGGGTTCTTACCCATAAAAACAACAAAACATTTAAAAACAATTACAAATGGTACAGTAGGGAGAAGAGTGTTTTAGAGCATTGCACTTCAATTCATTATCCGGGTGCAATTCTACTTTTTTGTCCTGTTTAACTTTCACAACAAATTTTATGAATAAAAAAATCGGGTTGATAGCTTTTGGTGTTTTTGCCTTTTTGAATTTTACTGCAATTAGCCAAAACATTACCATTAGCGGGCATATAAAAGATGCCCAAACAGGCGAGGATTTAATAGGCGCCACCATTTACAACACCAATGCAAAAACAGGCACTTCAACCAATAATTATGGGTTTTACTCCATTACGGTTGCGGCAAAAGATACCATGGGAATGGTGTTTACGTACATTGGTTATGCTCCTCAAACCAAAAAAATTGCGGCACGTCAATCATTGGTTTTGGACGTTGAAATGGATGAAACCGAAAATGCTTTAAGCGAAGTAGTAGTTAACGCGCGCCGAAATGACAACAATGTGCGAAAAGCGCAAATGGGCGTAATTGACGTTCCTATTAAACAACTGACAACTTTGCCAGCAATTGGCGGAGAAAGCGACGTTTTGAAAGTTATCCAGTTGCTGCCTGGTGTACAATCTGGGAAAGAAGGCACAACAGGTTTTCATGTGCGGGGTGGAAATGTGGACCAAAACTTAGTGCAATTAGACGAAGCTACCATTTACAATCCCAACCATTTGTTTGGCTTGTTCAGCACTTTCAACACCAACGCAATAAATAATGTGAAGTTGATAAAAGGCGGTTTTCCCGCTGAATACGGGGGCAGGCTGAGTTCGATTCTCGAAATTACAACCAAGGAAGGCAACAACAAAAACTTTGGGGTTAGCGGTGGAATCGGCATTTTGTCGTCCAATTTGTCAATACAAGGCCCGATTAAAAAGGAGAAAGGTTCTTTCATAATATCGGGGAGGAGAAGTTATTTCGATATTCTGGCAAAACCCTTTATCCCGAAAAGTAAAAACAATACCAACTACTATTTGTATGATTTAAATGCAAAATTGAACTACACGCTATCACCAAAAGACAGGGTTTACCTGAGTTTTTTTACGGGGCTTGACGATGCAAAATACACGGGGGCGAGCAGTTTGAATTACGGTATAAATTTTGGGAACAAAACCGCCACATTGCGCTGGAACCACCTGTTCAGCAATAAAATATTTGCCAACACTTCGTTTATTTACAACAACTACCACAACAGTTTAAGCACGGCGCAAGGTCAATATGTGGCGCAAACCTATTCTGGAATCAGCGATTTGAACGCCAAAACCGATTGGGAAATCCACCCGAACACGCGCCATTCGATAAAAGTTGGAGCCAACTATTCGTACAACACATTTTACCCCGCAACCACCTCCAACAAAATATCGAAAAAGGGGACTGTTCCAGTTTTAAAACCCGACAGTATCCAGGCAAATTACAGCAGCCAGCTTGCCTTTTATATCAGCGATGAAATTAAATTTAACGAAATAGTAAGTGCAAATCTTGGTCTCAGGGCTCCACTTTTTTTAAGTTCGAAAGCCAATTATACAGCTCTTGAACCCCGCGTAACTTTAAAAGTAGAAACAAGCCCAACTTCCTCGTTGAAAGCGTCATATACCGTTATGAACCAATTTTTACATTTGGTTCCCAGCAGCACTGCTTCGTTGCCCACCGATATTTGGATTAGCAGCAGCGACAAAGTAAAACCCGAAGTGAGCCAGCAAATTTCATTGGGGTGGTTTAAAAATTTCAACGACAATTCGATTGAAACCAGCGTGGAAGCCTACTACAAAACCATGACCAATCAGGTGCTTTTTAAGGAAGGTGCACAACCTGCACAAGGAATAAATATCGATGAC
>JBBQPP010000595.1:0-2993 GCA_038217255.1 Bacteroidales bacterium
CATTTCCCCGAAAATCCTTCAGAGAAAAACTGGGATAATGAAATTGTCCGTACTGGAATTACTGTTAATAATACGCTGGCATTGCAAGGCGGTGGCGAAAAATCGCAGTACTACCTCTCGGGAAATATAAATCGAATTAATGGGGTGATGAAAAATTCAAACCTTACTTCAGGCGGTTTGCGGTTAAACTTCTCCACTTCAATTTCCAGATGGTTCGATTTGGGATTTCATGGTAGTTATTCCGAATCTCAGCAACAAGCTCCTGTGCATGTTGAGAATCAAATAAATTCAAATCCTTACATTTACGCGCGCGAATACCCTCCTATTTCAAGGGAACAAATTAATGAAATTCCAGAATTATCGGGTATTTTTGGACGGTATGACCCACTTGACTTTATCAATAAACCAGAGCCAAAAAATAAGGCGTCGTTTATGTTGGGCGGTCTCGATCTCGCCATTAATTTTTCCGATTATTTTTCGTTTCATTCAAAAACAAGTAGTGATAATTCCTACCTCACAAAAAATACTTCGATGTTAAGTACATCAGGAAGTAATTTTGCCGGATACAATGAATACTACCAAACACAAAAATCTTCTTTGGTGAATTTGGAATTTAATAATTACCTCAAATTCCAAAAGTTGGATGGAGCAAGTAATATGTTATTTCTGTTGGGTTCAAACGAAATTCGTTTAAATTCAACCAACCAATTTGACCATAATTATGTTGAAAGTGGATCGGAAACCAAAGGAACTTTTGTTGATTTAAAAGGTGAAAACACACGACGGATTAGCGCAATTTATTCTCAAATGCGTTATTCTTATAGCGACTATTTCGATTTGTCTGCAAGTATCAGGCGCGAAAAAATTGTCAACCAAAACGGAGAAGATCTATTCGGGATTTTCCCTTCATTTTCTGCCGGCTTTTGGATGAAAAAATTGAAGCCTCGTGAAAAAGCAATTTTTTCCGGATTGAAAATGATAGTTGGTTGGGGTGCTCCAGGGGCTAACCAATTTTATGCAATTAATTATTCTGCCAGTAATTTGGTTCAGCCAGATTTAGGGGAGGTAAACAGAAATGAACCAACATTTAATCCAAACTATAAATGGGAAGTTACAGAGGAATGGAATATTGGTTTTTTGTCAACCTGGTTTAACAACGATATGAACTTTAAGGTAGTTTATTTCGATAGACTGAGAAAAAATGTTTCATTCTTAACAACAGAAAATATTGATAACAGGATGGTATCCCTTTGGAATTATACCGGTAAAGTTTTTAACTCTGGCTATGAACTGGAATTGGGATACAAAAAGAATTTCAAAAATTTTGGTGTTTTCTCCGGTTTCGATATGCAAATAAATAGCAGCCGGGTCTTAACTTTAGGAGAAAATAATATTGGGAAAATTGGAAACTTCCCGGATTATGTAAATCTTGGTTTTCCACTAGCCGTTTTTAAAGAAGGGAATGCACCAGGTTCATTCTGGGGTTATATCGATGAAGGAATCATTAACGGTGACCACAAATTTGCCGATCTCGATGGTAATGGTTTGATAAACGAAAATGATAAAGCTGTAATTGGAAACCCTAATCCCAATTTTACCTACATGTTAAATGGAGGTATTATTTTTAAGGATTTTGACCTGACTTTAGCGCTGAGTGGGGCAAGTGGTGGAGATATTTTTAACGTCGAAAAATCGGTGATTGAATCAACAGGAGGATATAACAACCGTTCGATAACCATGAAAAACAGATGGTCGGAGGCTAATCCTGCAGGAGAATTAAATAGGGTGATTATGACCGACCCGAACAAGAACAACAGACTGCATTCAGGAATGGTTGAAAGTGCTTCGTTTTTTCGGTTGAACAGGATTGAATTTGGGTATAATATTGCCATAATAAAGGATTATAAGACCCGGGCTTACTTATCGGCTTACGATGTATTGAGAAAAAATTCTTACAGTGGTGGATTGCCTGTATTTAATGGTATTAACAACAACCGCGGAATTGATTATGGCATTACACCGCTTTTTTCCACTGTAATGGTTGGGTTGGAAATTGATTTTTGAAGATAATTTAAATTGTGTGTTTCTACCTTTTCATTATCCCGTAACATATAATTTTCAGGATAATATCAACACTATTTTCGATATTTACATTTCCATAAGTTCCTGCTGAAAGAGGCATTTCCAAACCTTTTATTGCAGTGGTAATCCCAATGGCTGCAAGGTTAAAATCGTAAATTTCAAACTCATTTTTCCGCACACCTTCAATTAATATCCGTTTGATCATCCTTATTTCATCCATTTCATAACGGCGTTTAACATCGTTAATAAAACCAACTGCTGTAACGTCATTTTCAATGGCATGGTAAAAATTTGCCAAACTCCTGAATGTAGTAAGCTTTGTAAGAATATAGTCGCGCAATTTATCAATTGGGTCGGTATTTCGGTTGATAACAATATCAAGTTCATGAGCTAAAATGTCAACCTCCTTCATTATTACAGCCTGAAATAAATCTTCTTTGCTTTCGAAATAATAATAAAGAGAACTTTTCCCTTTTCGCACTGCATTCGCAATATCATCGAGGGTGGTTTTTTTAAAACCATATTTACTGAAAATTTCACGGGCAATTTTCAGGATATTTTCACGGTTAATATCCTTTTTATGTCCGGTTTCATTTTTGGTCTGCATTTTATTCACTTTTTTACAGCGTTAGAAGGAAGCAAATATAACCAAATATTTTGCCACCAAAACTGTTTTGAATATTTTACTTTACCAGACGATAAAAATCCATGAATCACGAAAGTCCTATAAACAGATGAATGATATAATGTTACAATTCGAAAATAATTTAATCACCCTTTGAAACAAGTTGAAAATCAAGATGTTTTTTTTCCAGATTTGTACGCCATACTTTTATTTTCAATTCATCGCCCAATTGATATGTTTTATGCGAATGACGACCCACAAGCGAATAGTTTTTTTCATCGAAAAT
>JBBQPP010000596.1:0-2992 GCA_038217255.1 Bacteroidales bacterium
TTGCCAAATGCCACCAAAGAAACCATTCTGGCAACAGCTTTTTTCCGAAATCATAAATACACCGAAGAGGGCGGGGTAATCGACGAGGAATACCGCGTTTCATACAATATCGACAAAACAAATACTTTTGGAAAGGCGATAATGGGCGTTACCATTGAATGTGCACAGTGCCACGACCACAAATACGACCCGTTTTCGCAAAAAAACTATTACCAGTTATATGCTTTTTTTAATGAAAGTAAGGAAATTGGTTACGAAGGGGACGTGGGACAATCAACTCCAGCTAAAAATCCGAAGTTATTTATTACCGAAGATGACAGGGAAAACCTGATGACTTATATAAATGCGCCGGACACAAATCTTTTACAGGTTTCGGTGATGGGAGACAGCATTGTGAAGAAACCAACCTATATTTTGAGCCGTGGAAGCTATGACGCACCTACAAATATTCAGGTAAAACCAACTGCCATTGAGGCGATTATGCCGTTCGATACCCTTGTTTATCCGCAAAACAGATTAGGTTTGGCGCAATGGACTATCGATAAAAATAATCCGTTAACAGCACGGGTTTTTGTGAATTTTATCTGGCAGGAAATTTTTGGGAAAGGAATTGTAAAATCATCCACTGATTACGGGTTGCAAGGAAATTTGCCATCGCACCCCGAATTACTCGATTGGCTGGCGGTCGATTTCATGGAAAATAATTGGGACGTAAAATATCTTGTCAAAAAAATGCTCACAAGCAACACTTATTGTCAATCGAGTAACGTCAGTAAAAAGCAATTGGAAAAAGATCCTGATAACATTTATTACTCACGTGCGCCGCGAATCAGGTTTAAAGCTGAAATTGTACGCGATTGGGTTTTGAGCAGCAGCGGTTTACTGAACCCCGAAATTGGTGGTCCCAGCGTAAAACCGTATCAACCCAAAGGCGTTTGGGAAAGCACAACTTCGGGAAGGGGCGTGCTGGCAAGTTATAAACAAGATCATGGTCCGGATTTGTATCGGCGCGGTTTATATACGATTTTCAAATTAACCGCACCACCACCGGTTATGATGATTTTTGATGCCAGTAGCCGCGATCAATGCGAAGGGAAACGAACCAGCACAAATACACCTTTACAGGCTTTATCGATGCTAAACGATCCCACTGTTTTGGAAGCCAGCCGTGTTTTAGCTGAAAATATTTGCGTTCAACAAAAAGGCCTTGATGAAAAGATTGAACAGGCTTTCAAAACAATTTTAGTACGGAAACCTTCAAAATTTGAAAAAACAAAATTGGTAGAATACTGTCAGAAACAACAGGTATTCTTCAACGAAAATCCCGATTTGTTGAAATCAACTTTAGAAGTTGGAGAATTTGAACACCCAAAAGAGGAATTTAGCAAATTGGAAGCTGGGGCGTTAATGAAGACAATTTTGGTCATTTATAATTTGGAAGAAGCAATTACAAGAACATAATATAACGATGAAAGAATTTCAGGAGCATATATTAAATCAAAACAGGCGCAAATTTTTAACCCGGTTGAGTTTGGGCGTTGGCGGGCTGGCTTTGGGATCGCTGATGATTCCTGCTTTATTTGAGCGTAAAATGGAAGATGAACTTTTCACGAATGTACTTCCCCACTTTGCACCAAAGGCAAAACGTGTGATTTACCTGTTTCAGAATGGCGCTCCTTCACAATTGGAATTGTTTGATTATAAACCGCTGCTGCAAAAAATGCAGGGCGAAGAGTTGCCCGAAAGCATCAGGATGGGACAACGGCTCACTGGAATGACTTCAAATCAAGCCAAATTTCCACTGGCTGGCAGCAAGTTTAGTTTTGCCCAATATGGAAACAACGGCGCCTGGTTTAGCGAGCTACTGCCAAATATGGCTGGAATGAGCGATGAAATGTGTATAGTGAAATCAATGTTTACCGAAGCCATAAACCATGATCCGGCACTCACATTTTTTCAAACCGGCGCACAGGTCGGCAACCGGCCAAGCATGGGTTCGTGGCTGAGTTATGGCTTGGGCAGCGAAAATAAAAACCTACCTGCAGTTTGTGTGTTACTCAGCAAGGGCAAGGGAAACGGGCAGGGCGTTTATTCAAAATTGTGGTCAAACGGTTTTTTGGATTCAATTCATCAGGGCGTTCAATTTAGCAGCGGTGAAGAACCGGTAAAATATCTTACCGATCCTGAATTCATCAACAGGACAGACAGAAGGGCTATGTTGGATGAAATTTCGGCTTTAAACAACGAATCGTATAAAAATATTGGCGACCCCGAGATTGTAACTAAAATTCAGCAATACGAACTGGCATACCGGATGCAGATGGCTGTTCCGGAAATTACTTCATTGCAAAACGAACCAGAATCGATCATAAAAATGTACGGTTCCGATTGTTTGGTTCCCGGCACTTATGCGGCAAACTGTCTGCTTGCCCGCAAATTATCGGAAAACGGGGTGCGGTTTGTTCAATTATATCACCAGGGATGGGACACGCACGGAAATCTTCCCGAAGAAATTGCAGGTCAGTGTAAAGACGTTGACCAATCATCTGCCGCATTAATCAAAGACCTCAAACAGCGCGGATTGCTCGATGAAACACTTGTAATTTGGGGAGGCGAATTTGGCAGGACAAATTATTGCCAGGGAAAACTGACAAAAGATGATTATGGCCGCGACCACCACCCACGCTGTTTTACCATATTAATGGCAGGTGGTGGCGTAAAACCCGGAGTTTATGGCGAAACCGACGATTTTGGCTACAACATAACAAAACTGCCCGTTCATGTACACGATTTTCAGGCAACAGTGATGCACCTGATGGGAATTAACCACGAAAAGTTTACCTTTAAACACCAGGGAAGACGTTACCGTTTAACTGACGTTAGCGGTAAAGTCGTGCATGATTTAATTGCCTAATATGAGCTGGAAAAAGGTTTATGTAGTACTCGATTTAAGTTTGTGGATTTTAAATCCTTTTCTTGTTATCCTTGCCAT
>JBBQPP010000597.1:0-2985 GCA_038217255.1 Bacteroidales bacterium
AGAGGTAACCCCATAAGTTGCAAATCCACAAGGATTGATGTAATTGAAATAACGCATGTCGGTATTTACATTCAGTGCAAAACCGTGCATTGTTACGTAGCGGCTGACACGCACTCCAATTGCACATATTTTTCGGGCGCGAACTTTGTGCCCGGCATCGAGCCAAACACCTGTCGCTCCTTCTTTCAAACCTCCTGTTAGGCCATATTCAGCAATGGTTGCAATGATTGCATTTTCCATTCTTTGGATGTATTCCCGCACCCCGATATTGTAGTTTTCAAGGTCGATAATCGGGTAACCAACAATTTGCCCGGGACCGTGATAAGTAATGTCGCCGCCGCGATTTATTTTATAAAATGTTGCTTCTATTTTTTTCAGGAAATCGCCGGCAGCCAGCAGGTTTTTTTCATCGCCGCTTTTGCCGAGCGTGTAAACATGCGGGTGCTCAACCAACAAAAAGTGGTTTTTTGGCGATGGTTTTTTTGTTGCCCGCTTATCATCCGAAACCTCTTTCAACAGTTCTTCCTGATAATCCCAACAATCCTTGTAATCTTTTAACCCTAAATCGATGTAATTGAAATTTGCCATAATTTTAATATTGAAAAAGGTTTTTTCAAGGGAATAAAAAATTCTACTAAGGTCAAAAAACTAAAATAAGGTTTTTTGTTACCAAATGATCAAAAATTATCTATTTGCCAAATCATTTCAGAATGTTCTTACCCCTTCTCCTTTGGGGAAGGCCGGGATGGGGCTATGCATTCACATGCTCCTCCGCCCTGTATGAACTCCGCACCAATGGCGAGCTTTCAACAAATTTAAATCCTTTTTCCAACCCAATTTTTTTGTATTCGGCAAAACGTTCCGGAGTAATATACTCAACAACAGGCATGTGTTGTGGTGTCGGGGCAAGGTACTGTCCAATAGTCATTACTTTGCATCCGGTTTCCAACAGGTCGTCCATAGTTTGCAGGATTTCTTCGTGTGTTTCGCCAAGGCCAAGCATAATTCCGGATTTAGCGACTGTATAATTTTCAGCGACATATTTTATCACTTCCAGACTCCGACGATATTTCGATGCAAAACGAATAAAAGGCGTTAAACGCTCTACCGTTTCAACATTGTGAGAAATTACTTCGGGTTTGGCATCAATTACTTTCTGAATAAGTTCCGTTTTTCCTCTGAAATCAGGGATCAGGACTTCAATCCTTGTTTCGGGATTTACACGTTTTACTTCGGTAATTGTGCGTGCCCAGATTTCGGCACCCTGATAGTCCAAATCATCGCGATCAACCGAAGTGATTACACAATGTTTTACTCCCATTATGCGAACCGATTCTGCAAGTTTTTCAGGTTCTTTTAAGTCGGGGGCAAGCGGCATGCCATTTGGTACAGCGCAAAATTTACATTTGCGTGTACAAATGTTTCCCAGAATCATAAAGGTTGCAGTTCCGCGATTCCAGCATTCACCAATATTCGGGCAATTCCCGCTTGAACAAATGGTGTGCAGCCCGTGTTCGTTAACCAGGTTTTTTATTTTCGAATAGCTTTCGCCTTTTGGCATTTTCATCTTCATCCATTTCGGCAATCGTTGCCTGTCTCTCATCTCATGTGCCATTTTTCAATTTTTTTACAAATGTAGGATTTTTTGAGGAATGACGGGTGACGGTAGAGGTGGGAAGCACGATGCAAGAAGTTAAATGTTGATGCCATCCGTATATTCATAGTTGCCCTGATAGCTTCAGGGGATGGAATCCTTAAAGAAGGGGGGAAATTCATAGTTCAAAGCTTATAATGTATTACAAACATGTTCAGAACGGTTTCTCCCCCCTATTAAGCTACTCTTTATACAGAACTTTCTGATTCTTAAAAATTAAGCTGTTTTATCCGTAATCGGTTTTCTTTTTGCCATTCTATCTTAAATTTGTTGAAAATTGCAACGGAATGAAGAAAAATATAGCCGACAAAAACGACTTGACCAATGTTCTATATAAATATTCTGAGCGGGTAAAGGAGTTGCAGGGAATCAACAAAACTGTTGCTTTGCTCAACCAGAACAAACCGCTTGATGTATCGTTGCAGGAAATTTGCAACCTCATTCCGCAGGCCTGGCAATATCCTGAATTTACCTGCGTGCGCATCACTTTTGACAATGGCAAGTTTGTCAGCAAAAACTACGTCGAAACCGAATGGAAACAAAGTCAAACTTTTGAAATACCGGGTGGGAAATCAGGTTCAATCGAGGTTTTTTATTTGAAAGAATTCCCCGAATTGGATGAGGGCCCGTTTATGAACGAGGAACGCAACCTCATCGATAATTTTGCCAATCTTATTTCAGGTTCGTTAACCAAAGATTTGTTAAGGAGATTGGTCGCCGACAATAGCGAACGGCTGAAAGAATTGCGCGGTATCAATCAGATTTCGAATATTTTGAGCCAGCACCGCAATTTTGAGGATGCTTTAAAAGAGATTTGCAACACCCTGCCAGGTGCATGGCAATATCCCGAGTACACTGCTGTGCGCATTATTTACGACAAACAGATTTTTACGACAAACTTTTTCTATAAAACCCGTTGGGTGCTGCGGCAAACTTTCGAAACCCAACTCGGCAAAAAGGGGATCATCGAAGTATATTATCTGAAAGAATTCCCGATTTTATATGAAGGCCCGTTTTTGAAAGAGGAACGCGACCTGATTAACAATATTGCTGATATTATATCGGGGATTGCTGCAAAAAAACTACTGCACAAATTGGTAACCGACAACACCGAACGGTTGAAAGAGCTGGATGCAATAAATCAAACTACCGCGATAATATCGGCAGGAAAGTCGGTGGAAGCAACCTTAACGGAAATTTGCAAAATCCTTCCCGAATCATGGCAGTACCCTGAACAAACGGTGGCGCGAATCTCTTTTGAGGGATTTGTTACCGAAAGCCGGCCGTTTCAGGAAACTTTGTGGCGACAATTAGAGTCGTTTGTTACTATC
>JBBQPP010000598.1:0-2979 GCA_038217255.1 Bacteroidales bacterium
GAATTATCAGGCTCATCAAGCAAAGCATAAAACGAGTTTTGATCGATTCCCTCAACCATATTTGCATATAGCATTTCGTTGATGTCAATTTCAATATTTGTATTATTGGCCTGTTGGTCAGGTGTAATTAATCTTAGCGGCCAGTATGCCAAAGTAAAAAGAAGTGCAAAACCCGCAGCAATGCTTAAAGCTGGCTTTAAAAATTGAATAACCTTGCTTTGCTTCTTTGGAGCTTCCATTTTTTCTGCATCCAGCTTCATTTGAAGCCGGGCAGAAAAATCTTCGAAATAATGTTCGGGAACCCTAAACGGGTTTTCCTTTTTTATTTTCGATAATTCCGGTGCTATGTTTTCTAATTCTTCCATCGTTTTTTTGATTTTTTATTATTTGACTTTATTCTTCAATAAAGGTTTAATTCCCATTCGTTAATCAATTTTTTTCAGGTACTCTTCAACCTTCTTTGATGCATGGTGAAATGATGCTTTCAGCGCGCCCACTGAAGTGTCGAGTACTTGCGACATGTCATCGTATTTCATCTCTTCAAAATATTTCAGGTTGAATACAATCCGCTGTTTTTCTGGAAGTTTTAAAATTGCTTCCTGCAACCGCAACTGTATTTCATCACCGTCAAAATATACATCCGATTCGAGGTTGTTCATCAAAAATTCGCTTGTGTCGTTCATCGGAACCATGCTGCGTCTTTTGTTTGAATTGATAAATGTTAGTGATTCATTTGTTGCAATTCGGTACAACCAGGTGTAAAGACTCGATTCTTCGCGAAATTTGTCAACACTTCGCCAAACTTTTATAAATGTATTTTGAAGAATATCATCGGCATCGTCGTGATCCATTACCATTTTTCTGATGTGCCAATATAACCGCTCCTGGTATTTTTTTACCAATGAACTGAAAGCAAGATCCCTTGTTTTTTCATTTTTTAAATCGGCAATTAATTCGAGGTCGCTATTATCCATCAAAAAATTGTTTGTAAGTAAGACACAGATTCAGTTTAAAGGTTTAATCATGAATTTTAGGTTTCTATAACTTCGATAATACCTTAAAACAAGGTTTAGTTAAATTTCAATCTTTATTTTTATCTTTCCTCCTAATCCCTTTTCAACAATATCATACAGTGTTTTTAAAGTAATATTGCTGGCATCATTTTCAATCCTTGAAATATAGCTTCTTTTTTTTTCAACTTTCTGTCCAAGTTGATCTTGAGTCATGTTTTTTTGTTCCCTTGCTTCCCTTAACATTAAGCCAATTTTGAAAGATTTGAATTCTCTGTCAAGTTGGTCTCTTCTTTGAGTTCCCTGCTCTCCATAAACTTTGTCTTTTATTTCAGCCCAAGAAGTTGTATTATCCTTTTTCATTTCTATTTATTTTTTCGTTAAAGTAATCTTGCATCAATATTATCGCTTTGTCTATTTCCGATTTTGGTGTTTTTTGGGTTTTTTTCTGAAATCCATTTAATAAAATTACCAATTTGCCTTCATCAAAAAAGCAAAATACCCGCCAAATATTCGAACCTAACGTAATCCTTGTTTCGTAAGGTCCTTTCTTACTTTCAATATGTTTTAGGTATTTTTCAGGAATCCTTTGTTGGAACTCAATGATCTCAATGATTTTGAATATTTTGTCTTGAACTTTTTGAGGTTGTTTCATTAAAAAATCCGTGAAATATTCTTTATATGCAATAACATTTCGAATTCGTTCCATTGCAAATATTTTTGACAAAGGTAACTTATAAGTTACTATTGTGCAATAATGTTTAAATTTTAATACTAATTCCTTAACTTTTCCTGAAATATGAATGAACCGTGTTTTGTTGAAACACAACAATTTTAAAATATCAATTTGTTTTCATCTCTATAAACCCCAACCAAATCAGCTTAAAAAAATTACCTTTGCGCGAAATTTAAAAATAAGAAATGGCTTTAAAATGTGGTATAGTTGGTCTCCCGAATGTGGGCAAATCAACCCTGTTTAACTGTTTGTCGAGTGCAAAAGCACAGTCGGCAAATTTCCCGTTTTGCACAATCGAACCCAATATTGGTGTAATTACTGTTCCCGATCCACGATTGATAAAACTTACCGAAATCGACAAACCAAAAAAAGTAGTACCAACCACGATTGAAATTGTTGACATTGCTGGTTTGGTAAAAGGGGCAAGCAAAGGTGAAGGTTTGGGTAACCAGTTTTTGGGCAACATTCGCGAAACCGATGCCATCTTGCATGTTTTGCGTTGTTTTGAAAACGATAATATTACCCATGTTGACGGTTCTGTAAATCCTGTCCGCGATAAGGAAGTTATTGATTACGAACTCCAGTTGAAAGATTTGGAAACTGTTGAAAACCGCATTGAAAAACTTGAAAAACAGGTAAAACATGGTGGGGTGGATCATAAAACAAAAAAAATGTACGAGATCGCCGTCAAATATAAAGCGGTTCTGGAAAAAGGACTTTCTGCCCGTACTTTACATTTGGACGAGGAAGATAGGAAAATTGCAAAAGAGTTCTTTCTGCTGACCAATAAACCCGTAATGTATGTTTGCAACGTGGATGAAGCGTCAGCAAAAACAGGGAACAAGTTTGTTGAAGCTATAAAAGAAGCCATTAAAAATGAAAATGCCGAATTGCTTGTAATTGCCGCCGCCACCGAAGCCGATATAGCCGAACTGGAAACTTACGAAGAAAAGCAGTTGTTTCTTGAAGAACTTGGATTGGATGAACCGGGCGTTAATAAACTTATACATACAGCTTACCATTTGCTCAACCTGAAAACCTATTTTACCACCGGTCCCGATGAATCTCGTGCCTGGACTTTCACGCAAGGAACAAAAGCGCCGCAGGCAGCCGGTATTATCCACTCCGATTTTGAACGAGGTTTTATACGTGCGGAGGTAATAAAGTACAACGATTATGTAACCTTGAGATCAGAAAGCGCATGCCGCAACGCCGGAAAAATTGCAATCGAGG
>JBBQPP010000599.1:0-2975 GCA_038217255.1 Bacteroidales bacterium
AAACCATAGATGGCCGCTGAACCGTCTTTCAATACGGATATGCTCTCGATTTCTTGCGGGTCCATCCGGGCAAAATAAGCCTGGTCTCGAGTGACCCCGTCAACGACAAACAACGGGGTACCCATACCACGGATGTCAATCACGGTATTGTAATCACCCGGCGCACTACTCTTTTGAACAACCCGTACTCCCGGCAATTTACCGGTCAGCATGTTTACCACGTTTTCGTTTTTGGTAACAATAATATCCTCATTACGTACTGAGGCTACAGAGCCTGTTAATGTTGCCCTTGATTGAGTAGCATAACCAACAGCAACAACTTCCTCCAATGAGACAATATCATCCATCATAACAGCGTCAATGACACTTTGGTTTCCGACATTGATTTCAACGGTTTTCATTCCAAGGAAAGAAAATGAGATAACTGAATTGGATGGCACATTACTCAATATATACTTACCGTCAGTGTCGGTTGTAATTCCGTTAGTAGTCCCTTTAACCAATACAGTTGCTCCGGGAACAGGGTTTCCGGTATTGTCTGTTACTGTACCGGTAATGTTTTTCTGTTGCAAAGATTCAACCTGGCCTTTTTCGCCAGATTCTGAGACCGCGGCAGAAACCTGCACACTCATCAGAATGAGCAAAAAAGCACAAGCTCGTCGAATGCAAAGCCTACTTTTTAATAAAGGATTTTTTTTCATATTTATTTCATTTAGATTTATAATTAGCTAACTCATTTGCATGGATTCATGCAAGCAAGCAATTAAAGACTCATGGGTTTGTATTACTTCATAGGTGGTAATTTTTTCGGTTTATAGATTTAAGTAAAAAATGGGAACAATAGCAGAAAAGAATAATTTTCTTTTTTTTCATAATTTAGTTTTAAAATGATTCGTAATTGATTTAATTCTCTCACAAATTCAGAAGAATACTTTACAGCTTCTGAATATGCAGCCAAAGTATAATTGAGGGTATAACAAAGAATTAATAAAAAATTAATAACATTAATATTATCATAAAATCTGAAAAATAATTTTTAATACACCTCATAATCACAGATATAAAACAATAATTATTTTTATTTTCCTTTTTCTTAAAATTGATTTGCTATGCAATAACGAAAGGTATTAGTACAAAAAAATAAATGATGTTAGGTTTCTTACCCTGATTTTTTTGTCCAAAAGATTTTACACTACCAAAAATTGCGAGTTGAAAAAAATACCAACAACTAAAACGGACTTCATGATAATATCCTTTAATCGTTTTGCAATATTTCATTTAGCGCTTTAGTCATTTCCTTTACTTTTTCAGGATATTCATCATAAAGGTTATTTTGTTCTGAAAGGTCATTTTTCAGATTATAAAGTTCGCCGGGAATTTGCTCGTTCATGATGTATTTTTTGTTTGGAGCATATCTGTCAGCAATTCCACCTTGACCGGAGCCAACAATTAATTTCCAATCTCCTTTTCTATAAGATTTCTTCTCAATTACCAATTCTTCTCTTTTTGGTTTTTCTTCATTTGAATTTGTAAGAATTGGCAGAAAGCTGTGGCTGTCAAAGTCAGTACTTTTAATGGTTTTATCTCCAACGATATCAGCCAAAGTTGCCATCATATCAGTGAAACCAATCAACTGGTTACTTTTGGCTCCTATACGAAACCGGGAAGGAGCCGAAACAATGAATGGGATCCGGGAACCACCTTCCCACATATCTCCTTTCATTCCACGCAAAACTCCAACGCTGGCATGATCAAATTTTTCAATATCCTCATGAAACCAAACCGGACCGTTATCGCTGCTAAAAAAGATGATCGTGTTTTCCAATAAATCATTTTCCTTTAAATAGGAAATTACCTGCCCAACCAAATTATCAACCTGCATGGTAAAATCACCGTATTCACCAGCACCACTCTTTCCTACAAACTCAGGTTTTGGTAACCACGGAGTATGAGGTGCAGTTAACGGCAGATAAAGAAAAAACGGATCTTTTCGATTCTGCATTTGATGAATATCTAAAAAATCAATAGCTTTTTCAGCAAATTTATCAAGGACTTCTTTATGTTTAAAATCGGGTGAAATTGCGCCGGCGCGGTAAAAAGCTCCAGATACTTTTGATGTAGGATTTACACTTGCACCATCACCAATGGAATCAGATGGTGACTGAACGGCATGGTCGTTTTCAATATAAAAATAGGGTGGAATATCAAGCGATGCGTGCATTCCAAAGAAATAATCAAATCCTTTTTCCACAGGTCCATCCTTCATTTCAGAAATATGGTCTGGATTTTCCCAGTCCACCCCTGCGAAACCCAAATGCCATTTACCAACACACGCTGTTTTATAACCATTTCTTTTCAGCATTGTTGCCAGTGTTTCCTGTTTTGGTTTTATCAAACTTTGTTTCCTTGTGTTGAGATTGGGAAGTCGTCCCGGATAACAACCGGTTATTAATCCATAGCGCGAAGGAACGCACCAGGCACCCGGAGAATGTGCATTGGTAAAACGAATGCCTTGATCAGCTAATTTATCAATGTTAGGTGTTGAAATTTTAGATGCACCGTTGTAACAACCCAAATCGCCATATCCCATATCATCGGCCAAAATAAAAACGATATTGGGAGGATTTGCACTTTTTAACTTATTTGCTCCTGAAACTGTTGGTGTAATTAATCCGACTAATAAAGCCAATAAATAAAGTAAAGGTTTATGTACTATCATTGATGTTCTTTTTAAAATTAAGAAACTATGTGAGCATATAACTGTCCGGTATGAGGCCCATTCGAAAAGGCTCAGGCAAACGCTCATCACCGTTGCATCCACCAGTTTGATGTTTCTTCCCTCGATTTCTTTTATCTCTTTGTACTCCGGACGTTTGCTGAAAACCCTACCGTAATGGGAAATCAGCTTTTGGTATATGTCGCTGAAAACCTCATAGTTGCGCTTTGCATTGCCGTCCGACATGGTTGACCGGGCA
>JBBQPP010000600.1:0-2971 GCA_038217255.1 Bacteroidales bacterium
CGGTTTTTTGTTGTACTTCTTTAAAAATGCTACTATTTTCATTTTGCTATTGTCGTTGATTGTGGTCGTCTTTTAGAGTTACTGCTAACGTTTTGCGGGTTTAAGAAGTTGGCGATTTCGGAGCACAAAACTGTCAAGCCACCACAAATGTTGATGCGAAGTAGAATGTTCAAGTAACCACTGAGCCGCCAATTTCTTAAACCCGCTGTTACCGGATGCCCTTCTGTCTGTCCGAAGATGTGTCAAGTTAAAAGACTGCACAAACCTGTCTGCAAAGCGGTTTACATTAGATGCTGTCATGTTCGGTTTACGATTAAGCCCGTGCGTTGGCGAAAAAAAAATAAAAAAAATAGGGGAGGAAAAAATTCTTCTTGGGTAGGAGAAAAAAAATACTCTCTTAAAAAAATTGCCTTTAGCGTTGGCTTTAGCGTTTTTTAAGAGTGTATTTTTTTGTGGGTAGCCTTTTCTCATTGTTGACCTTCTTTAATATCAAATGAATCTTTTGTTGAAACTCCTTTACGATGTAAACTTCTGTTGTCCCACGGTGGCATTGGTGATTCGTCTGTCCACAAACCAAGTTTAGATTCTTTTGCCTGAACTTCTAAGGTAGCCAAGTCCTCGTCCTTATTGTATTTCGTGAAGTGCCAAGCCAAACCTGCTTTTATCATTTCATGGCTTATTTCTGTTCCATCGTCCAAATAAGTAAATGCAATCTTTCTTCCTCTACTGTCTGTGTCATGTATTTCTAAGCGAACATTTTTTTCAAAACATAACTCGCCTAAATACTTTTTTGCAACTCTATAAAATGGCATTCCCTTTTCGGGTGCATCAATTCCCTCCATCCTAATCCTAACAGTTTTGTTCCCATCAAGTAAAATGTCGTAAGTATCTCCGTCAATAATTGCAATTACTTTTCCCGATGTGGGATTTGATATGCTTTCTTCTTGACTGCTGTTGTTGCATGAAAAAAGAAACAAAACGAAAAGGAATGTAATTGCTTTCATTTACTCAAAAGTAATTTCGTTAGTGTTGTAATCAATAGAAACTTTACCAAACTTTTGTAATGCAGATTGCCCGAAAAGTAAAGGTGCGTTTTGTCCTTGCGTAACGCAAGCCTGAACATCATTTAATTCTCTGTTGCCAATGATAACAGATGAAAGGTTTATAATCGTTCCTTCTGTGATGTCTCCGTTTGCGTCTGAAAATTGTCCTTTGCCAATGAAATCGCTATCTCTCAATTTTCCTTTTTTATACAAATCGTCAGCAACTGATTGAGAAATTGAAATCAAACCTGCACCAGTATCAAAGATGAAATACATTTCAACTCCGTTAATCATAACTGGAATTTCCAACACACTGTTTTCATGAGAAAATTTCACAACAGTTTTGTCGCTTGATGGTGAAATATCTTTCACCTCTGGAACTTTATCTTTTGTTATTTCTGTTATCCCCGACAATAAGTTATTCACGCAATCACCGTCAGAATTATAAACCATTGCTGTTATGTGGTCAGAAGCAAAGTCTTTTATTTCTTCGTTAGCATCATCATAAAGCAAAATTTCTCCTCTTAAATATCGTTCTAAAATTTTTATATTTTCTTGACTGTTGCCCACTTTATCAAGTGTAACAGTAACTCCGTTGCTTAACTCAAATGTGTTACCATCAATAATTTTTGAAACAGAGAAATGATTACCGCCACAAGCGGAAATGAATAAGATAAAAAATATTGCAAGTAGTTTTTTCACTTTCCGATTTTTGGGGCAATGCTTATTATGAATCTTTGATTTTTCGTTTCCTCTTTTACATCATTTACATTGTATGGATAATTGTATCTGCCTATTCCACCAAAACCAACTCCTGAAATTTGCAATTCAATAATTTCATGGTATTGTGGTGAATCAAAATCAATCCCCAAATTTTCTTTCCAATACTTGTAAAGGAATAATGCTCTGTTGTAACTCAAAATAGAACTTTTGTATTCATCATCTCCTTTGAGCCTTGAAGCACTGCCTGAAATTACCATTAGATAGGAAATGTCTTTCATTGTTGGGTCAGTATCTTTTTGCTTCTTGAAGGTGTCAATGATTGATTTGATTTTATAGCCTAAAGCATCAAGGTTTTTTTGAGTTTGCGAAAAGTCTCCGTTGATGTCTCCCTTATTGATGTGGTAATAATTATAGCCTGTTTTGAAATTTATTTGAAATTTCAACTGGATTCGGTTGTAGACAGTATCAAAATAAAAGATTTCGGGTTCGGTTTCAAATATTTTGAAATTGGATTTTACCTTATTCAAAATTGCTGCTTCTTCGGTCTTGATTTTTACCAAATCTTCCAACTCTTTTTTTTTCTTATTCAAGTTGTAGTAGGATAGCACAAACAAAACTAAAACGACTGCAAACAATGCAGTCATCAAGTCAACATAACTTGTCCAAAAAAAATCTTTACCTTTTTCTTGCATTGTTACGATTGAATATATTTGTAAAACGATTTAAAAGTGTTCGCTTTTCTTTTGGTTGCACTTTTCCTTTCTCCGTAGGTTTCTCTTCACGAAATACAACTTGCGAACTTCTGTTTCGGTTATCTTCTATTGCTTTTGTAAGTTTCTGTTTTATATCTGTAAGTTCTGACTTTGTAGAACTCAAATCATCACTTATTTTTTTGAACTCGCCATTGAAGTTTATTTTCCCTTTTATTTCATTCATGTGCTTATCAATGGCATCAAGCAAATGAAGTTTTTGAAGTGGATTGTTTTCAATCTTCACATCTAAAGCAGTTTCAACTTCTCGTTTGATATTGTCAGTCAGTCTTTGGATTTCAGAATACTTCGCTTTGAAATAGTTTTCAATCTCAACAGAAGTTGAATCCTCAAAACGCTTCAATACTTCAAAATTCTTATCAAGATGGTTTAGATTTGCATCAATTCGTTTCAAAACTTCATTTCCTAAATAGTGTCTTGTATTAATGCTCTCAC
>JBBQPP010000601.1:0-2970 GCA_038217255.1 Bacteroidales bacterium
TAAGATTCCACCACAGCGGCAAATGGACATTGCTAACCGCAAAAAAATCATTGTTTGCGAATACTGCGGGAGGATTTTGGTGGATTCGAATATCAATATTATCGAAGAAGAGGCTTAAATATAGGTCACAATTTCAAAATAAAGTTTAAGCCGGATTAATTAGTTAGTCCGGCTTTTTTGATTTGGAACTTTGAGTTTCTTGACTCAAGGTTTTTGGAAAAGAATCACGGACTTAGGAAAGTCCTTGTCCCAATCAATCAGCATTTTTTTTATCTTTGGTTAAATTAAGTTTACAAATGGATACCATTAAGG
Source organism: Bacteroidales bacterium (assembly GCA_038217255.1). Lineage (GTDB taxonomy): Bacteria > Bacteroidota > Bacteroidia > Bacteroidales > Prolixibacteraceae > Draconibacterium. The sequence goes on from JBBQPP010000601.1 coordinate 313, forward strand.
TCACATGAAAAATTGCTTCACCAACTTTACGTATTACCGAATTAAAAAAGTTTATTGGGAAAAGCGTTGAAATAACGGTTACATTGGCAACTACTGAAAAACAGACCTTTTCGAATGAATCGGCAGCAGGTGTGTTGTCTAATTTCAAAGTCAAGGATAAAATTGCACAGGAAAAAAAAGCTTGGAACATAGCAGCACAAAAGAAACATGGAAATAACTGATGCCAATATCATTCTCCGTTACCTGCTCAACGACCATGAGGATCTTTCTTTAAAAGCTGGTCAAATTTTGGAGAAAAATTCAATTCACCTACCATTTGAAGTTTGTGCAGAAGTCGTTTATGTGCTCGAAAAAATGTTGCACGTAACGAAATTCGAAATTCACTTATTTTGCTTGTAGATTACACCAATTTCTCCACCAATGGTACATTAGTGCTTAAGGAAGCACTAAATATTTACGAAACCCAAAACATCGATTTTGTCGATTCTATTTTAATTTCTTATCGTCATATCAGGGGGATGGTTGTCCATTCACTTGACAAGAAAGTCAATAAACTTTGTAAAATAAAATAACAATTACTTGGGTTATACGCTTACTTACTTTGAGTTTCTCAACTCAAAGGTTTTTACTCCTGCTTCGAGCTGTATGAATCACGGACTTGGGAAAGTCCGTGTCCCTGCCCTAAATTCCGTGTCCCTGCCCTAAATTTTTGTTAATTCAAAAAAATATCCAAATAATTTATTTTCAGTCGCGTTTTCTTAATTACCTTTAACTGATTTCAAATAGAATTTTTAAGCAATGTCGGTAATTAAAGAAAAATTGGGGCTTTATACAGATTTCTACGAATTAGTGATGGCGGCCGGATATCTGCACTGTGGTAAAAAAGATCAACAGGTTTCGTTCAACTATTTTTTTAGGACAAACCCGTTTAAAGGCGGATTTACTGTTTTTGCCGGCCTTGCTGATTTTTTGGAATTGCTCACCCAATTCACCTACAGTGATTCTGATATTCAATATTTGAAAACACAAGGTTTCAAAACAGATTTTCTTGATTATTTAAAAGATTTCCGGTTTTCGGGGAATATTCTGAGTGTTTCAGAGGGCGAAATCGTTTTCCCAAACGAGCCTGTTTTAAGGGTTGACGGAAATATTATCGAATGCCAGTTAATCGAAAGCTTGTTGTTGAATATCATCAATTTTGAATCGCTGATTGCTACAAAAGCGTTCAGGATAAAACTTGTTTCAGGCAAAAATATATTTTCTGACTTTGGTTTACGCCGTGCCCAGGGATTTGGTGCGATTCATGCAAGCCGGGCTGCTTGTATTGGCGGAGCTTCTTCAACGTCAAATGTTCTGGCCGGAAAACTTTTTGATATCCCTGTTTCCGGAACTCAGGCACACAGTTGGATACAGAGTTTCGATAATGAACTTGAGGCATTTCGTGCTTATTCTCAAGTAAACCCTGAAAATACTATCCTGCTTGTTGATTCTTATGACACATTAAAATCGGGTGTACCAAATGCCATAATTGTTGCAAAAGAAATGGAAACAAAAGGGCATCATTTAAACGGAATCAGATTAGATAGCGGAGATTTGGCTTATCTCAGCAAAAGAGCCAGGATAATGCTCAATGACGCAGGTTTGAAATACGTGAAAATAGTTGCTTCAAACCAATTAAATGAACATGTAATAAAAACACTTCTAAAAGACCAGGATGCGGCCATAGATTCATTTGGGATTGGGACGGAATTAATTACCGGAAAAAGTGATGCAGCCCTCGACGGGGTTTATAAACTAGTAGAAATAGACGGTTTGCCAAAAATGAAGTTTTCGGAAAATATTGAGAAAAATACATTGCCATCGAAAAAACAATTATACAGGTTTTTAGATGAAAACGGCAAATTTTATCGTGATGCAATTGCCCATGAAAACGAAAACCCTGATGAAATTAGTACGATTTATCATCCGGTTTATCCTGAAAAATATACAAATATAAAGGGATTAAAATTTGAAAGCCTTTTACAGAAAGTTGTAATTTCAGGTAAAACTGTTCTTGAAAAACAAACTCCCAGGGAAATCCACAAACACCTTGAAAGCAGAGCTTCTTGTTTACCTGATGAACATAAACGATTTATCAGCCCTCATATTTACAAAACAGGAATCACCCAAAAACTAATGGAAACCCGAAATGCACTTTCGAAACAAATAAAAAACACCCTATGAGTTTTATTGAAATGACTGAAATTATTCGTCCGACATTGGTTCTCGACAAAGAAGTTTGTATGCGGAACATAGAAAGAATGGCCAATAAAGCCGCTAAATACAAAATGCGTTTTCGCCCTCATTTTAAAACCCACCAATCGGCAAAAATTGGTGAGTGGTTCCGGGATTTTGGAGTTGATGCAATTACGGTTTCTTCGGTTCAAATGGCAGAATATTTTGCTGCAAACGGATGGAAGGACATTACAATTGCTTTTCCCTTGAATATTCTTGAAATAAATAATATTAATCAACTGGCAGCAAAGATAAAACTTCACGTTTTGGTTGAAAATACAGAAACAGTGGAATTTTTGGCAGAAAAGGCAACTCAACCCCTTGGAGTTTGGATTAAAATTGATACAGGAAATAACCGAACAGGGATCGATCCTTCAAACACAA
>JBBQPP010000602.1:0-2970 GCA_038217255.1 Bacteroidales bacterium
TCAAATTTCTGATTTAAAGCCAGCCACGGGTCGGTTTCTCCCAAATCCTCCATTTTAGCAGCAAACGAAAACCGTTCTTTTAAAGCGTCAGGATTTACGCCCAAAATGGCAGGTTGCGAAATACGGTTCAGGTTAAGACAACTTGCATCATCGCCATCAACTTCACTGAATTGCACCGCCGTAAAATCTTCTGTTAGTCCCTCTTCTGCCCGTTTTTCAGCATTGTTAATATCAAATAAAACCGGCATTGTAGTTTCAGTAAAATACATGAAACCTCCTGTGCCACTGGTTTTATCCTGTGCATTTGCAAATAAATCAAGTTTATTTGAACCCGTTGAAACCACCATGAAAGTTCCCAATGCAAAAAGTGTAACAACTGTTAATGAGCGCATTTTGTTGCGGGAAAGGTTCAATTGCGATAGTCTTCCCAAACTAAAATCATCCTGTTTTTTTGATTCAATACGATACAGGTTTTTTCTGAAAAGAAGCAGCAAACCTAACAGCAACAGCACTCCCGACAAAAAGAAAAGCGTTGGATTTACTTGTGTTTTATTCGCCATTTGGTAAATAAAAATACCGATTGAGGTGAGCAGTGAAAAGTACATGACCCCATTCAACAAAAGTCTTTTTCCTTTTTTCTCAACTGAAACGATTTGTTTTTGCAAGTCGGCAGTTCGTTGTTTTTGAAACCGCCTTACTGAAATAAAAATGGCAATTAACGAAACCAATACGCTAATAACCAGTCCTATAAACAAAGTTGTTGGGTTGATTTTTATTAACAACACGTCCGTTCGTACAATCTCAAACCATAAAGTATTTAGAATTTTGAACACTAGCAATGTATAAAACACCGAAGCAACCAGCCCGATAATTGCACCAAACAATGCCACAACAAACCCTTCGGAAAGAAAAAAACCGCGTACCTGGCTTTGTTTAAACCCAAGTGCATCAAACAAGCCAATTTGTGCCGAACGATTTTCGAGGTTGAAACGGAAAAGTAAAGCTGTTAAAATAATGGCGGCTACCAACAAAAAGAAACTCAATCCAATAAACAAACCACTAAAATCAGTTCCATTTTGAGCTGCCTGAACACCTTGTTCGCGGATAGGAGTTACAGACATTCCCAAATCTGCCGGGTCAATTTCCGAGGCAAATATTAGATTGTATTTGTTTTCATCAAATGTTTCTGCCGGAAACCGCACGGCTGTGTAGTTTCCAAACCGGTTCGACCACATTTTCAATGCGGCGTCATTCGAAACAAACGCTTTTGGAGTACCTTTATAATCTTCCCAGTATTTTTCATCCTTATCACGAATGGCATCCAAATTAATCGGCACACCTGCTTCCCACTCCCGGCAATGTCCGGCATCCGAAAGTCCCGGCAAATGCGGTACTCGAGTTGGGTCAGCCCATTCCGAATTCATTGGAATTATCTCATTGAGGACGAATGTAGTTTCCTTATTTACCAACTGTCGAAGTGGACCAATCTCAAAATATTTTAAACTGATACTGTCTCCAATTTTTGCCTGTAAATCATCCGCTGCCCAGCGATTGAGTGCAATTTCGTTTTCTGTAAGTTGGTTGTTGGGGATTGATGAAACAAAAGAGTAGGGGATAGAGGAAGTTTCAGGTTTCGGGTTTAAAGTTTCAAGTTTGGATTTCCCTGTTTCAACTTCTGACTTCCGACTTCCGACTTCCATCTTTTCTATACCATTCACAAAATAAGTTAAAATAGGTTTTGCGCTCGGCAATTTCTTTAACGTTTCCGAAATTTTATCCTCAAGAAAAACCCGTTCGGTGGAAATCTCAATTTCATTTGTTGCTTCAATTTTTTGCAATTGAAGACCTGCATCGGTTGGAGTGAGGCTTTTTTTAACCGATTCTGCAACTTTTTCTGTTTCAAGTTGGGTAGTAATCAGTATTTGATTTGCTTTTCCTTCGAATTCCATCAATTGGTTCAAGCGGTTTATTGAGAGAAAGATATTGTAAGGTGCGGTCTGTGAATTCTTCAAACTAAACCGCCCGAGTTCCTCTTTTTGAACGACTCTTTTAACAGTTGCCTGCATCGAAACACTTGTTTCTTCTGCCGAAACAAAGGGCGCATTCATTGGAATTAGACTGGCTTTTTGGATTCGCACCAAAAGATTGTCGCCCTCTTTTATTTGTAGTTTTTCAGCAAGATTCTGACTAATTGCAATTTCATTGTTTTGAAGTTCAGCAAAAATGGTTGATTGTGCAATTTTTTCAAAACCGGAATCAACGCCCACAATTTGCACTTTATTTACCCGCCGTTGTCCGCCGTCTGCAACTGCCACTCCTTGGAGCAACAAAATTGGTGCAGCTTTTATCGCAGGATTACTGGCCTCAACTTCGGAAGCCATTTCCTGCCTAAAGTATCGTTCTTTTACCGATACAAGGTGGGTGGTTTCGCCTAACCTTGAAAATGTAGATTGCTCCAAACTGTAACGAACTGAATCGCCAATAATCAACGAACCCGTTAAAACTGTAGTGCTTACAACAACCCCAAGTGCAACCAGCAGGTTGGATTTGAAGTAGTGGATGAATGTTTTTAGTATATAGTTGAATTTCATATAGAAAAGCCCTTTTAACTTCGCCACCAATTGGCAGTGAGAATTTTAAACCAGTTTACCATTTTTCAATAAATACCTTTTGTCCATTTTGCCAGCCAGTTCCGATGAATGTGTAACGGTTATAAGCGTTACATTTTCTTCATCGCTCAATTGGATTAACAATGCCGAAAGTGCGTTTGCATTTTCTTCATCAAGTGCGCCTGTTGGTTCATCGGCTAAAATCAATTCGGGTTTGTTGATTAATGCCCGCACAACCGCCGTCCGCTGACATTCACCTCCCGACATTTCCGCTGGTTTTTGATTGCGTTGCTCCCAAATCCCCACTTTTTGAATCAGGTATTCAGCCCACTCTTTTTGTTCTTTTGAGATTTTATTTCCC
>JBBQPP010000603.1:0-2954 GCA_038217255.1 Bacteroidales bacterium
ACCGGAACCATTAGTCAGCTTGTAAATACCGAAATTGCAAAATGGAATGTTATTCCTGAACTGACAATTATTTCACAGTTTTATCAAAACCCGGGATTTATCAACGCATTTGCCAGCCAAATCAGAAAATATAATCCCCAGCAATTTGACCACATTATTTTTTCGTACCACGGATTGCCATTCAGCCAAACAGACAGGGTTCACCCCGGAATAAAAACGGTGGACTGCACCTGCGAAGCCGAAATGCCCGAACATGGCCGTTACTGTTACAAAGCCACCTGCTACGAAACTACACGTTTACTGGCCAAAGAATTAGGATTGCCAAAATCAGCATATTCAGTGGCATTTCAATCGCGGCTGACCAAAAACTGGTTAAAACCATTCTCTGACAAGGAAATTATTAAATTTGCCAAAAACGGGACAAAACGTATTTTGATTACAGCACCTGCATTTATTGCCGATTGCCTTGAGACTGTCGTTGAAATTGGGATTGAATATCACGAATTATTCCAAAAACATGGTGGCGAAAAAATCCAACTCGTTGAAAGTTTAAATGCAAATAATGATTGGATTGAAACCGTGGCAGAAATGGTTAAAAACAGTTCTTCAGGACTGAATTAATGAAATAGAAAATGACAATAAATACTTCCTTATTTTGGCCGGTTTTTTACACTTGCGTTGCCACTTTTATTGTCAACCTGCCATTTGGATATTTCAGGGGTTCTTTTCGCAAACTTTCGTTTTGGTGGTTTGTGATGATTCATTTGCCGGTACCTTTAATCATTTTAATCCGCAAATGGCACGGATTAAGTTTAACCTGGGAATTGGCGCCATTTTTATTAGGTTCATTTTTTCTTGGGCAATTTGTGGGGAGGAAAATTTATACGTTGAAACCTTTGAAAGGGTTAAAATCCAAAAAGCAAAAAGCAAAAAACAAAAAGAAAGAGTAAATCGAAAACTTTTATTTTTGTAACCCGCTTAAAGATTTTTATCCTTTCTAATCACGATAACTTCCATTAATTCAATTTTGACTTAGATTGTCATTGGATGTTCATAAGTTGCAAAATCGCTTGAAAGATATCTTATTACTTTTTCTTTAATCCAAAATATTAAAAAAACAAAAGGCTGCCCAACGACAGCCTTTTTAACCTAAACCAACTAAACCTAATAAACCAAAAACTTACCAGAATGGTAAGCCAAATGATTTTTCTTAAATATTTTTTTACAATAAATGAAGCAAATTCGTTTTGCATTTCATCCAATGTTTCAAAGAATTTTCTTCTGCAAAGATATTATTTTTTACTGATCAACATCAATTTTATAGAAAGTTTAGCCTATTTGTTAAACTCTTATGCTTCTTCCAAAACTTTTTGAACCGAACCATAAAGTAACAATAATCGCTTTGCTTTTTCTTCTGAATAACCCAGTTCATCCATTATCATTTTGGTTCCCCGGATGACCAATTTTTTGTTGGTAAGTTGCATGTTTACCATTTTATTTCCCTTTACACGACCCAGTTGAATCATTAAAGTTGTGGTAATCATATTCAGTACTAATTTTTGTGCAGTGCCTGATTTCATGCGGGTGCTGCCGGTTACGAACTCCGGCCCAACAATGACTTCAATGGCAATATCAACATTTTGTGCAAGTTCGCTTCCCGGATTGCTTGTGATGCAAGCTGTGAGTATGCTATTTTCGCGCGCATGTTTTACAGCCCCAACTACATAAGGCGTCCTTCCCGATGCTGCAATCCCAACTACTGTATCAGTTTCATTGATATTGTGTTCTTTCAAAATTTCCCACGAAAGATTTTCATCGTCTTCGGCACTTTCAACGGCTTTTCGAATTACCTGATCGCCACCGGCAATTAACCCGATTACCAAACCATAATCAACACCAAATGTTGGCGGAATTTCCGAAGCATCCAGTATTCCTAACCTGCCGCTGGTGCCGGCTCCAATATAAAACAACCGCCCTCCTTTTTTTACGCGCGGCACAATTTCGGAAACTAACTTTTCAATTCGTGGGATGACTTTCTCTACAGCGGGAAGTACCTTTTTATCTTCGTTATGAATCCCCTCAAGCAATTCGCGCACACTCATTTTTTCGAGATTGCTGTAATTGGAACTCGACTCTGTAATACTCATGTTTACTAATTTTCAACGTGAAATTTCAATAAGCCGTTTAAAGGCTCTTTTAAAACAGTTTTCAGCCGAAGTTGGTTTTTATTCAACATATTTTTTAATTGATGCTGAAAGTAATATGCAACTGAACCAACAAAACTCAGGGGCTGTTCACGAAAATCGGAATACATTGAAATATTCCGGGCTATAAATTCCTGGAACGAATTTTCAACTAAATTCACACAGTATTCATCTGATATATTTTCGATGATGAAGGGGACGAATTGTGCAAGAAATTGATTTGGTTTTTCTTTTTTATAAACCCCTTCCAAAAAACCGGCATACGTAATTTGAAAACGATTTTTAAATTCTTCTGAAATATTTCGAGGCATCACACCTTTCAGAAAATCGCCAATCAATTTACGCCCCAAAATAGCACCGCTGCCCTCGTCGCCCAAAATAAAACCGAGGGGCGGAACATGTTCAACTATTTCAATTCCATTGTAAAGACATGAATTTGAACCTGTTCCCAAAATACAGGCAATTCCTTCTTCATTACCCAAAGTCGAACGGGCCGCTGCGAGCAAATCGCTGTGTGCTTCGATTTTTGCTTTTGGATACAATTCATTCAGCGCATTTTTAACAATGTCGCCTTTTTCTGAGTTGATAACTCCCGCCCCGTAAAAAAATATTTGATCGATTTTAATACCTGTTTTTGGTAAAAGTTTTAACCGAAGTTCATCCGTAATATCTTTGGTACTCCTGAAAAACGGGTTAAGTCCGCCAGTCGAATAATATTCGGTAAAATCAATCTTATCGGTTAAACACCAA
>JBBQPP010000604.1:0-2945 GCA_038217255.1 Bacteroidales bacterium
GAAAAGTATGTTGTTGATTTTTGTGTCGTTGTGGCTGATGCGGGTTGGAATGGTTCCGTTTTCAACCAATTCGTAGAAATTAAGCATTTCATCGCGGCGGCTTTCAATCCAACTGATTTCTTTGGCAACTTCGGCTTTTCGGCCTGCCGGGTCTTTGCTTAATACAGCATCCCATTGTTTAAAACGGTAACGAATATCGTGGAATCCAGGCAAAATATTGGTAAGTGGTTCGTTCAAATCGGCCACCAGCGACTGGAATTTGCCAATACCTTTTCCGCCTGCAGTTGCCAGTTCAGGAGTTTCTGCTGCATTGTAAGCAATTGTGTCTTTAATAAATAAACAAACTGCCCAGTATTCATTTTCTTCATCCAAAAAGTACAGTTTTCCGTCAGTAGCCGGAATAATCGTCATTGCTTCCCGCATCGGGTCGCCTCCAGCTTTTTCAACTTTCTGTTTAATGTGCTGACATACTTTTTGAATATTTTCCATCATTGCAGGGATAGGGGAGAATATCTTTTTGTTTTTCCGCTGCAGGATATAATTGGGCGAACTTCCTTTGGTTTCGATAACAAATGTGTCATTAATAAAACCCTCGCCAAGTGGATTAACTTTTTCAATTTCCCCTTTAATCCGGAAATTTCCGGCAATCGTATTAAGATTTGTATTCATTATTAAAGTTTAGATTTATTTCTTTTCTCCTGTCTTAACCGTCTAGCGGTTCAAAACCGCTTGACGGGTAATCAACTTCGAGCTTCGAGCTTCCAACTTCTTCCTACTCCCAAAGTTTCGCCGGATATTCTCCGGCAGCAATCAATGCATTTATTTTTTCAATTACAAATGGTTTGTCTTCTTTGTAAGTTACACCAAACCAGGGAGAATTGGCTTCCAAAACTTTTGCCGTTGCCACTTTATTGTCAATCATATCGAAAACTACAGAAGGAATATACATTTCCGATTTTGGTTTGTTGATTTCGGTTTTTAAGAATTGCGTAAATCGTTTTTCAAGCTCCTCAAAAACCGAAGGCTTGAATCCCCAGTTGTTCATCGATGCGTTTTCTTTTCCAGTGAGTTCAACTTCGCTTCCATCGTTTTCAATAGAAATAACTTTGTCACCTTTTTTAACAATTTTAATTGTTTCAACAATTTTTTTGAGGTTGAGGTCCTTGTCCACATCGCAAATTCCGCGAGAAACTGAACCATATTCCGAAAGTGTGTCGTTCAATTTGTAACCAACCATTGCATATTCGGTAGGTTTTTTTGATTCTGTCAGGAATTTTGCCATTGCTTTATAAGCGTTAAAGCCGTAAAAATCATCGGCATTTAAAGCACAAAATGGTTCTTTAACAGCGCTGCGTGCACAAAGAATTGCATGTGCTGTTCCCCAGGGTTTTTCGCGACCTTCGGGTAAAGTAAAACCTTTGGGTAGCATATCAAGTTCCTGAAAAACATAATCAACTTCAATTTTTCCTTTTAATTTTTTGTCAAATTTTTCTTTGAAAGCATCGGCAAAACTTTCGCGGATAATAAAGACAACTGTTCCAAAACCGGCTCTAATTGCATCATAAATTGAATAATCAATGATTGCTTCGCCATTGGGACCAACCGGTTCAACTTGTTTTAATCCACCAAAACGGCTTCCCATACCGGCTGCCAAAATCAATAAAGTAGGTTTCATTTTTTAATTTATTTTATTCGATATTGTTATTGTTCAATATAAAAACAAGCTGTAAAAATATAAAAAAAGGCGGGTTACTTAGGAAATCTAAGCGATTTAAAACGAATAAAGGTTGCTCAATCCTGAACAACCTTTATTCCATTACTTCTTATTTCTCTTTGTTGTTTTTATTTCTCTTTGTAAACAAAATTGTATGATTCATCATGTTGACTGATGTCTAAACCAATTTTTTCACCATGGGGCGAAATACGCAGCGGAACAATCATATCGGTTATTTTATACATCAAAAGTGAACCACCAAAAGTAAATATCGACACGATTACAAGTGCAAGTAAATGGAACAAGAAAGTGGTGATATGCCCATGTATCAACCCAACTTCATTTGCAAAAACAGCCGTTGCAAGCATACCAACAATACCTCCCATTCCGTGTGCAGGAAAAACATCGAGTGTATCGTCAAGCGTTGATTTTGTGCGAAGTGTAATTGCGTAATTGCTAACAAAAGCCGCAATAACTCCTATGAAAATACTGGCTCCAACATTTACAAAACCTGCAGCAGGTGTAATTGCGACAAGCCCAACAACTAATCCAATTGCTGCACCAACAGCCGATGGTTTTTTCCCTTTTGCCGCATCGTAAAAAATCCATGTCAACATTGCTGCGGCTGAAGCAGTGTTTGTATTTACCAGTGCCGATGCTGCAACACCGTTGGCTGCCAGCGCTGAGCCTGCATTAAACCCAAACCAGCCGAACCAAAGCATTCCGGCACCTAACAAAATATATGGAATGTTTGCGGGTTTGAATTCTTTATTTGCATCTTTTCTACGACCCAAAAATATTGCTCCAGCTAATGCTGCAAAACCCGCTGACATGTGCACCACAGTTCCCCCTGCAAAGTCAAGTACGCCCCAGTTTCGTAAAAATCCATTGGGGTGCCAGGTCCAATGTGCAAGTGGGGCATAAATAAATATCACAAACAAGCACATAAATAACATATAAGCCCTAAAACGTACCCTCCCTGCAAATGAACCTGTAATTAATGCTGGTGTGATAATCGCAAATTTTAACTGAAACATTGCAAAAACTGCAAGCGGAAATGTTGGGGCCAAATCAGGATGTGTGCCGGCTCCCACCCCACTGAACATAAAAAAGGTAAAGGGATTTCCGAAAAATCCATATCCTTTAGCACCTATACTATCGCCAAAAGCAATGCTAAATCCTACAACCACCCAAATAATGCTAACAATTCCCATTGCAATATAACTTTGCA
>JBBQPP010000605.1:0-2939 GCA_038217255.1 Bacteroidales bacterium
GGTAAATTTGTCCTGATGTTTTTGCTTTAATTCATCTATGAGTTTAATATAACTATCTGCTTCCAAAACATAGTATTTTAATAGTTCGGCTCTTTTTGATGATGGATAAAGCTGTTTAAATTTATACAGATCGTATTTCCCGAAGGTCTCTGTCAAACCAGCATCAGCAGATTTAATCCTGATTTTATTGTTCTCCAGCTGCCTCTCTATTTCTGTGATTTGGTTTTTATCTTCAATTTTAAAAACCAGTTGCCCGGTTTGTGATTCTGCGGAATAACTCAATAAAACAATAATTACCATTATCAGAACTGTTAAAATTCTTTTATCACCGATTATTTTTTTCTTGTAAATCTTTGTCGTTGTTTTCATTTTTTCCCTTTTTATGATGAAATAATAATTGAAAAAATGTCAACGTAAGTTCAGTTAAGCAGTGAGTTGTAATCTGCTGTAGAGCTCCCTGTAGATGCTTCGGAGTGGTTTTGGGTGGAAACACTTTTACACTGAATTCCAATAATCAAATGGAAGTTGTATCCAGTAAAAAAATTGACACTTTTTCCTTTATTGTAAAGGTCTGTCAAACGGTGTTGCACTACCAATAAGCATGGTTGCCAATGATTTAAAGTTTCGGGAGAGTGCTGTAAATCATGATGAAAGGGTTTAAATTATGTTGCAGGTGATGTTGCAAGGGTTGTTTTAGGTGATTTTTTAGATTTAATATCCACCCCGACTAAGTCCAATAACTTTTTCATAAAAATCACGAATCTGCCGGACTTAGCCACCTCGCGAATAATCGGTACAATCTATCCTTGGAAAAAAGGAGGGGAGATTTGTGCTGTTTTTATGGTTTTGAAATTAATATTTAAGCAGAACTAAGAAAATTTCTCCTCCTGGCGAGGAGGAATACCCGAGGAACAATGGGGAGGTGCTTGGTAATTTATTCTATTTCCCCAAACTCCCGTAGCAGTTCCCCAACCCGTTCGTGTTCTTTTTGATATTTGGCTTCGGCATCGGCAAGGATTTCCTGGAATTCGGGTTCGTTGCGAATGTTGTCCAACCATGGCAATTCTTTTAATTCATGTAAAAGCCAGCGAGGGATAGTTTCCCGGTTTTTAATTTCAGCCAAATAATCCAGGGCTTTATTGTTATTGTTTATTATAGCATGTACATATGCCAGGTGAAGGTGAGAATAAAATCGCTGTGCATCCAGCGTATTATAATCAATTTGTTTTTGGTAATACTTTATTGCCTCTTTAGCCAGTTCCTGTGCTTCCAACTTTTTGTTGTTTTGCAGGAAAATATAAACAGAATGAAGATAGAATTCATCAATAAAGTAAAACAATGTTCTTTCTTCCAAATTATTTAAGATATCTTCCTGAAGTTGCAAAGCATCTGAATATTTCTTAGTAAATACCGCGTTTTTTAACAGGTAAAATTTACAAGATAGATTGGTTGAGTCTAATTTATAAGCTCTATTTATCAAATATCCGGCATTTTCATAATTACCTGAATGTGTTTCCAAATCACTCAGGTAACAATAATAAGTAACTGAATCATCGATTATATTCATTAGGTCCTTTAAATATTTTTTTGCCGGATCATTAAAACCAGTATAGTCGAAACTGTAATACATTGAACGATAAAAGTAGGACGGCGTAGGTATTAGTTCAGGTTTTAATTCTAAGTATTTTAGGCTGTTTTTAATCATCTCAAAATAATTCTCAAATAAACCATTTCGCATTGTCCACGAATGGTATTTGTTGTATATGTCATTACTAAAACCTTTTCTATATTTATCCATTTCACTATATAATTCCATGGCTTTTTCTTTATTACCTTTTGCGTAATAATAAAATGCCTCTAAATTTTTTGCCCAGCCTAAATTGTTGTCTGTCATCCATGACCTTCCCTTGGCATTATCCAATGCTTTTTGTGCCATTTCAAAGCCGGAATCCAGGTAAGCAACCTGCAATTCAACTGTTTTTGAAAACAAATAGCCTACGTTTATATAAAAATTTGCAAGTTTAACATATGGATCCGCAAATGTACTATCCAACTCAATTGCCTTTTCATAACATTCTTTTGCTTTAGCTCTGTATGTTAAACCTTCTTTGCGATTAAACAACGATTGATTCAGATGTGATATTTTCATATATTCATCGCCTTTCAGATAAAAATTATAAGCAGTCATGTTTTCTGTCGGTATTCTTTCAATTTCTGCTTTTTCCTGAACAGAAAGATTAGCTTTTAACTCATTAACAACCGCATAAGCAACTTCTTTTCGCAATTCGTTATAATTTGAAAGTGCAAGATTTTTGTTTTCGCGCCAGAGTTGCGTTCCCGAATTGGTTTCAATAAGCTCAAACCAAACCGTTGTATTTTCACCGTTTGTTTCTCCTTTTGCAGTTAGAATAAAATCCGCTTTCGTTTTTTTAGCGATTTCAAGGTTACTTAAACCTGAATTTTCATATTGGTCCATCAGAATTTCAGGAACCACTTCAATATCCTTTACCGAAAAAAGGTTATCCAGAATATCCTGGCGCAAACCATTTATAATGTAGCTTTTTTCTGCTGAAGGACTTAAATCCTCAAAGTGCATAATTGCAATGGCTTTTCCCTGGTTTTTGGATGAATTGAATTTAGGTAAAAAAATGATAAAGAAAATGTTAAGCAATAAGATGAAAACAATTGACCAAACGATTAAATCGCTTTTGTCAAGGTCTAAGGATTTTAATCGGCTGTGCCTGATTTTGGATTTATAATTTTCCCCGTCATGATTTCCAAGCTCGCCCGGCGGGTAGCCAAAGTAATCGTGAAAACATTTGGTAAAATATGCCGCGCTGCCAAAACCCACTTTGTAGCTTACCTCGGAGACCGTATAAGTTCCTTCCCTGAGCATTTCGATGGCTTGTTGCAAACGATACTCTCTGATAAACTGGCTG
>JBBQPP010000606.1:0-2939 GCA_038217255.1 Bacteroidales bacterium
TTGTTTTTATCTTTGAAATTGTAATATACACGGCCATCGAAACTTGTTTCGATGAACTGGGAATAAACAGAACCAGCAATCTGTGCGGGATTTTCGGAAGATATATTTTCCCCTGCTATTTTTTTTGTAAGCGACAAGGCATTTCCGGCTATCTCACCTGAAAAACGGTAATAATACTGCAACTTATTGCCCGGAACCAACTGATCGTTAAAAGTAAAAGAATAGCTTCCCCCGGCGATAAACTGTTCTTCGTAGCTTTTTTTCAGATACGGATTGGTATTCAGCAGATCTTCGAATTTGGGTGATTTATTCGTAAGAGAAGTATAACTTACATTCATTGGATTTAATTCGTGTTCTTTCCTGATGTTCTGTTTCCATTTATAGCCATAAACAAACTCAAATGTTTTCATATCGAAATAGTTGACCCTTCTTAAATAGTTATAAGCAACGATAAAACGGGTTTTTGGAATATACCGACTGTAAGTTCTGATTTTGAAAGGTGCTATAAAACGCGGAAAATGCAGCTCAACCTGCGGATTAATTGAATACGAATAATAATTTTTTTCTGAACCATTCCATTGCGATTCAAATGAGCCTGACATATTGAGGTTCAGCAATTCGGCACCTTTAAAAGTATTTCTGTTCAGCAGGCTTAAATTCATCCGTGGACCTGAAAAATTGTTTGATTTTGAAACATATTCCATATCTGTTCTGAAGGTACGTTTTGGCATTGGAGTCATTAAAATTGAAATGTCTAAATATCCTGACGCTGTAGTATCGCTGTCAGAAAATTTAACCCGCACAAATTTGAAATTATCAAGCGAAATTAACCGGTTGAGCGTGATGTTATGATTTTCGCGTGAAAAGATTTCATTTTTTCGCAGGTAAACCGATCGTAATAATTCTTTTGGTTTGATCCACTTTCCTGATTCATCCCTCACAAAATCAACGTTTTCATAAAAAATGGTGTCTTTTTTAATGTCTTCAACTTCCTTATTTAACGAATAATTTTGATCGATAAACACATGGTTGATGCGATAAACCGTCACGGCATTATCCGGAATACTATCTTTTAAAGTCAATTTCAGGGTAATTGTATGGTTCACATTCGAAGTGTCGGCTTTAAAAAGGAGATAATCGGGGTCGAAATAAAAATAACCTTTGTTTTTAAGTAAAGCATCAATGCGCATCCGCTCCATTTCAAGTATGGCGAGATTATAATGTTCGCCGGGTTTTATCAGAGATTTTCTTTTTCCCTTCAGGATGACTTCACTTAAACTATCATCGGATATGGCAGTAATAATATCGTTTATTATGTATGGCTGATGTATGTAGCTGGTGTAAACTATTTTGGCTGTATGCTTCTTTTCAACAATTTTTGAGTTGGTAAAACTGTTGAAAATACCGATGTTAAAAAGGCCGGCATCAATAAATTCTGCCGTAACCCCGGGTTTAATATCAGTTATCAGAATGGGTGCTTCACCTCTTTTTTTGAGCCACTTTTTAAATTTAGTTTCAGGTGATTCGCCGGCTGCCATATACATCCACAATTTTGGCCTCATGCCCAAAAACTTTTTATTTGGTTCGGGACGAATTGCATTTTCAGTAGTAGTTCTAATTAATTTACTGCTGATGTTATTTGTCGATTCAAGCTTGATTTCCGCCCCGGTATAAAGTTTTTCTCCGGGAGGCAAATACCTTGTACCGCTACAGGCTGCCAGCAGCAAAAAACTGAAAATCAGGAAATAACTATTTCGTATTGAGCTTTTCATTCTTTTTTTCCTTTTTCAATTTTCCTTTTTCAATTTTTGTCCGCCTGAAGAAATTTGTCCATTTATCGAAATCGCGTACATAGCTAATTCCGGCGCCGGTTTCAACAAATTGTCCGTCAATATCGCTTTCGTACTGGTTTTGCCTAAATCCTTTCAAACGGTAGCGGCCATCTTTTGTTAATTTATATTCCAGCACAACATCGCTGGCAATGTCGCTGGCCGAATTTTGTTTTGCCTTCACCCCTTCAACTTCAAGAGTGCCGCCCAGTTGAACACTTAAGCGCTCGTTAAAAAGTTGTTTCTTCAATCCAATATCAACCTGGGTCCTTCCTTCTGCCTGTCCGGTTTCATATTGGTTGAATGATTGTATATCGAAATTTAAATCAACACCGGGCAGCACTTTAGACGACCACTGATTTAATTGCTGCGATAACAATTTGCCCACTGTGGCACGAACAAAAGTTGAAGTTCCGCCAGCTTCGGTTTGCAGGGGATTTTCCTGAATAAATCTGCCCAAAACAAGCAATGCAAATACCTGCTTGTTTAATGCCGACACATCTTCGTTCAGTAAAACCAATTTTTGATTCACAGCTCCATTCAGAATCCCCTTGTCTTCGGGCGGTAATTGTATTTCGAAGCCAATTTCCGGGTGTAAAATATCTCCTTTCAATTTAAGGATTACCAAAAAAAGGTAACGCTGTTTGTAAGCGTTTCTGTCGGTTTCTGTCAGGCCTGCCATTTGGTCTGACATCAAATCGATGGGTGAAGCCCGAACTGAATAGATTGCATCAATATCTGCTTCAGCTTCCATCGGATCGCCATTCCAGATAATGGTACTTCCGGCATCAATATCAAAGGTTCTTTTAATTACCGATTCAAGCGAAACCAGGTAACTGCCGTCGTTTAAATTGTAAGCGCCGGTGAGGCTCATTTTCCCGCTTCTGTCCATCGTGAAACTTAATGCTGCATCGCCTCTCACTACAAGCGAATCAGTTGAAGCGGGATCCATTAATAACCGTAGCGTCGCCTGTTTGTCGATCTCAATAACCGAATAAATATCAAATCCGGTTAAGTTTGTTTTTTGTATTTGTTTGTTATTTTCCCTGGTTAAAATCGGATGGAGTTTTTGTTTATTCTCAAATTCTATCACTCCTTCTCCTTTGTTAG
>JBBQPP010000607.1:0-2933 GCA_038217255.1 Bacteroidales bacterium
CCCTGCCCCACCTCCGCATCACCTAATTTTACTTTCAATTCCTGAGATTCAATAATTCGTTCTTTTAATGTATCACAAATATCTGATTCACTAAGTTTTTTTTGTTGATTTGCTCCAAGTTGCGTTTTCAGTTATTGGTTAAAAATCGGTTTTTACAATTAAAAAGGAGAACAATCATTGCTCTCATTTTTGTTTTTGGTTGACCCGTCAGGGCTCGAACCTGAACTCTTCTGGACCAAAACCAGACGTGTTGCCAGTTACACCACGGGTCATTCCTTTTTTGTCTTTTTGCTAAAGACGGTGCAAAAGTATAAATTTTTTTCTTTTTCTGTCCTCTAAATATTTTTTTTCAGATTTACACTGTTTCTTTAAAATAGAGATTTAAAATCTGACGAATATCAAATCTTTATAAAACCTTATATTTGCACCTGTTCAAAAAAATCAATCATGCAAAAAACAACTTTAATCAACAATATTCTCGGCTGGTTTGTGTTTCTTGTCGCGGCAATTACCTATTTCGCAACGCTCGAACCCACAGCGAGTTGGTGGGATTGCAGCGAATTTATCACAAGCGCATTTAAACTTGAAGTCGGGCATCCGCCGGGAGCGCCTTTTCAAATGATATTGGGGCGTGTTTTTTCTCTTTTTGCCACCGATGTTTCAATGGCTGCTTACATGGTAAATACAATGTCGGCTTTAGCAAGTGCAGCAACAATTATGTTGCTATACTGGAGTATCGTCCATTTGGCGCGAAAACTTTATCACGCTGAAACTTTGACAACAGGTGAGCAAATTGCTGTTTGGGGCAGTGGTTTGGTTGGTGCTTTGGCATTTTCATTTACCGATTCGTTTTGGTTTTCGGCTGTTGAAGGAGAAGTTTATGCACTATCGTCATTTTTTACGGCTGCTGTTTTTTGGGCAATTTTAAAGTGGGAAAATGTTGCCGATGAACCAAATGCAAATCGTTGGTTAATCCTGATTGCATATTTAATGGGTTTGTCAACTGGTGTTCATCTACTCAACCTTTTGGCAATTCCGGCAATTGGGCTAGTTTATTATTTCAAAAAATATAAGTTTTCCTGGAAAGGCGCAACAATTGCATTGGCAGTTTCAATCGGTATTTTGGCATCTATTCAGTATGTAATTATTCCAGGCGTTCCCCGGTTGGCATTTGTATTCGATAAATTGTTTGTGAATAGTTTCGGACTGCCTTTTAATTCGGGAGTATTGTTTATGATTGTGCTGATTATTGCAGCCTCGGCTTGGGCAGTAATATATACACGCAAAAAAAACCTTGTCGTCTGGAATACCGCTATCACTATGGTTATTGTAATTCTGATCGGGTACTCTTCTTTTGCCACAATTATAATCCGGGCATCGGCAAATCCACCAATGAACCAAAACGACCCTGACAATGCTTTTGCGCTTTTGCGTTACCTGAACCGGGAACAATATGGCGACCGTCCGTTATTGTATGGTCCATATTATAATGCTCCGGCAATTGCAAATGTAGGAGAAAAACAACAATTCAATAAAGTTGATGGTAAATACAAAGTAACAGGTTCATTGTCGGGAAAGACAGAATATGAGCCAAAACTTGAAACTTTCTTTCCACGGATGTACAGCAACAATTCAAACCATGTGCAGGCATACAAAGAATGGGGGCAAGTTAAAGGAAGGCCAGTGCGCGTGCGTGAAGGTGGGGAGACTAAAACACTGATGAAACCAACTTTTGGCGAAAATCTGACATTCTTTTTTACCTATCAGGTTGGTTACATGTATATGCGCTATTTTATGTGGAATTTTGTGGGCCGCCAAAACGATGAACAAGGGCAAGGCAGTTTTAACAGTGGAAACTGGGTTAGCGGAATTGGTGTACTTGACGATGCAAAAGTGGGTTCAAGGGAGAAAATGCCCGATTCAATGAAAAACGATCCAAGTCATAATACCTATTATTTTTTGCCGCTATTGTTTGGGTTGATCGGTATGTTTTTTCAATATAACCGAGGTAAATCAGGGAAAGAGGATTTTTCCGTAGTCATGTTGCTTTTTGTTTTTACGGGACTTGCAATTGTTGTTTACCTGAACCAAACTCCCTACCAACCGCGTGAACGCGATTATGCTTATACCGGATCGTATTATGCATTTGCGATTTGGATTGGGCTTGCAGTTCCGGCATTATATTCCCTCGTTCAAAAAGTGTTGAAAGGATCAGTGGGAGCAATAGCAGTTACAGTGGTTTCACTTGTTTTAGTCCCGGGAATACTCGCTTCACAAAACTTCGATGATCATGATCGTTCGGGACGTTATATGACCCGCGATTATGCCATAAATTACCTCGAATCGTGCGCACCAAAAGCCATTCTTTTTACTTATGGCGACAACGATACTTTCCCGCTTTGGTATGTGCAGGAGGTTGAAGGCGTTCGGCCTGATATCAAAATCATAAACATGAGTTATCTTGGGATGGACTGGTATATTACACAACACCGGATGGCTTCAAACGATGCAGCACCAATGCCTTTTTCGTTCGATAAAGAGCAGTATTACATGGGCCGAATGGATGCAGTTTTGTTTCAGGAAAGAATAAAAAGCTCGGTTGAACTGAGTGAGGCAATGAAATTTTTGGGCAGCGATGATGAAAGAACAAAGGTTCAGGTGATGAGTGGCGAGAAAATGGATTTTTTGCCTTCGCGGAATTTTCACATTACTGTTGACAAAGAAAAGGTATTGAAGAGTGGCACCGTAAAACCCGAAGATGCCGCATTGATTGTTGACTCGGTAAAATTCACGATAGGAAAAAGTTATATCACAAAGAGTGAAATGGCTATTTTAAACATAATAGCAGCCAATAATTGGGAACGCCCAATTTATATCGACCATAGTTTATTGTATTCAAACAGCATATTTATTCTCGATTATTTGCAATTTGA
>JBBQPP010000608.1:0-2929 GCA_038217255.1 Bacteroidales bacterium
GCTTGGGTTTATTTTTGCCACCATTTTTTTGCTGAAAAGGTTGCCTCAATCTGAATCTACAACTTGGATCTCACTTTTCCTCAGCATTATTTTTGTGGCAGGTGGAGGTTATTTAGCTTATAATCATATTAATAAATTCAAACAAATCGAAGAATTTAGGGCCGCGGCGATAGAATTAAACAACAAATATGTCGGGATAAAAACACCGTCAACAATTTCACAAACCATTACAATTGAACACAAACCGGAAACTATTGCGGCAACTTCGGTAATGACATTAAAAAACGAAAGTGCAGAACCAATTCAAAAATTAATTTTCAGTTTGAACGACGGATTGAAAATTTCAAGTTTCAAACTGAACGGAACCGAAACACCCTTTTTACGCGAAAAACAACTTGTTATCGTTTCTGATAAAATGAATTTTAATCCCGGCGAAGAGGTAAAAGTTGAATTTACTTATGCCGGAAAAATTGACGAAGCACTTTGCTATCTTGATATTGATCAGGAAGTTATACAGGAAAAATACGGTAAGTTTGTTATCAATGTGGATAAAAGGTACGCATTTATCACACCCGATTATTTACTATTGACACCCGAAGCCAACTGGTATCCTAAAACCGGAGTTACTTTTAGCTCCGAAAATATTGCCTGGTATCAGCCGCAATTTATTGATTTCAACCTCGAAGTAAAAACAAAAGAAGGCTTGCAGGCTGTTTCGCAGGGAACTATAAAGGAGATTTCGGCAGGGCATTTTACTTTTGAAAATAGCCATGCGCTAACTCAAATTACACTTGCAGTTGGCAAGTACAAACAAAAAACCATTCAGGGTAAAAACACCGAATTTGGGCTTTGGTACATTGACGGGCACGATTATTTCACCGATTCATTTACAGAAATTAATGATACAATTGCGAATGTTATAAGCGAACAGTTCGAGGATTTCAAACGGACTTACAAACTGAATTATGCCAGCGATAAACTTTCGTTAGTTGAAGTTCCGGCACAATTTAAAACATTTAAACGCAGTTGGGCATCAACACAAGAATATGTGCAGCCCGAACAGGTTTTGGTGCCCGAAAAAGGTTTTATGATTTATAATGCTGATTTCGAAGCTCAAAAGAAAAATCAGCAGCGTTGGAATCATGATGACAACTTGACTCCAATAGATTTGGAATTGCGCGTACTGAACGATTTTCTGAGGACTTTTACCACGGAACAGGAACGCAACAACAGGCGCGGCGATGGAGCGCAGGAGGTTACGTTAAATCCATACTTTATTTTCCCGTTGTTGTATAACTTTCAAAACAACATTCAATCGGATCAGTGGCCAATTACAAACCGTATTTTTGAAGCCTACCTGAAAAACCAGGTCACTGATCTGCGCTCGGTTTTTATGAGCAGTATGCAAGGGCAAAGTCCTGATGAGTTGGCAAACATTGCCTTACAAGACAGCACTTTCCAGGAAATACTTGCCGACCCAAAACAAAAAGCGATTATCGAAAGCGTGATAAAACTAAAAGGCGACGTACTTTTTTCGATGATTGAGTGGAAAGCCGGGCAGGAAGAATTTCAGGCTTTTTTACGCAATTTGTTGAATGAATACACGCATAAAAATATTACGTTTGAAGATTTTTCACAAAAAATATACGACAAATTTGGCCTCGAACTCATTCCGTTAATGGACGAATGGTTTAAAGCCAAAACACTGCCAGGCTACCTGTTTTCAGGTATAAAAGCCGTAAAGGTAAAATCGGAAGATAAAATGCAAACCATGGTAACTTTTAAAGTAACCAATTTTTCTGATACCGAAGGGCTTGTAAAAGTATCGTTTAGGCTTGGCGGCGGTGGACGTGGTCGCGGCGGTGGGGCCAGCGACATGATAAACAAGTTGGTGTACCTGCTACCACATCAAACAAAAGATTTAAGTTACTTGCTCAATGTTGACCCGAGAATGGTAATATTGAACACTTTGACTTCGAAAAATATCCCACAAACAATGATGACATTTTTCAGGGATATCGAAGAAGATACTAAGGCGAAACCTGTTGAAAGTGAAACAGTTTCGGATACGCCTGTACAAATGGTTTTACCAAATGAAATAATTGTTGACAATGAAGATCCGCAATTCAGCATTACCGAAATCGAAAATGTTAGTTTGCTTGAAAAATGGATATTAAAAGAAAAACCGAGCCAAAGTAAATACTCGGGAATGAGCACCTGGCGGCCACCATCAACCTGGACTTTAATAACCAATACCGATTTTTACGGAGAATATGTGAGATCGGCATACTATATAAAAGGAGGCACAGGCGATTTATTGGCCAAATGGAATGTTCCGCTAAAAAAGCCCGGTTACTATGATGTATATTACCATATTTACAAAGCGCGCAGTTGGGGAAGAGGAGGTAACAACAATGATATTAACGGAGATTACAATTTTACCATTTATGGCGATGAAGGCGCGCAGCAATCAACACTAGATGGTAAAAATGCTGAACCCGGTTGGAACCATTTGGGTACCTACTATTTTACTTCGGATACAGCTTTAATTGAACTTTCAAATAAATCGGATTCAAAAAAATTGCTTTTTGCCGATGCAGTTAAATTGGTGGAACAATAATTCAAAAAATACATAATCTAATAAATCAACAAAAAAATGCAAAGAATATTATTAATGGGAATGTTAATGTTTCTTGGCTTTTCGGGATTACAGGCGCAAGAAGCCCTGACCCTCGAAAAAGCCCTGAAAATTTCGGAAACTGGTAGCCCGGATCTTCAACTGTCATTATTGAATCTTGAACGATCGCAAAAAAACCTTGAGGCTCAACGGGCAGCTTTAAAATCGCGCCTTTCGCTTGACGTTACTCCAGTGAATTACAGCAATCAACGGAGGTTTGATACAAGGGTTTCTGAGTGGTACACCAACGAA
>JBBQPP010000609.1:0-2920 GCA_038217255.1 Bacteroidales bacterium
CCGTTCTGCCTTTTAGCCAACGTGGAAAGAACGGGAATAGGAGAATCCTTTCCAACGATTTGGGATTCCTAATAATTGTAAATTCATCATTGGATATTCGATATTGGATATTTCGTAACATCATGAATTTGGGAAAGTCAAAGTCCCTTTCTTTTCTAACTTTGCATTCCTAAAAAATAAAGTTATGAACGCCACAATTCTAAATATAATCTCCCAAAACCTTGGTATCAAGGAAAACCAAGTTGTCAACACAATCAGTTTGTTGAACGATGGAGCAACAGTCCCGTTTATTTCACGATATCGGAAAGAACGCACAGGAAGCCTTGATGAAGTGCAGGTTTTAAACATAAAAGAACTCAACGAAAAATACACCGAACTGGAAAAAAGAAAGGAAACAGTTTTAAAAACCATTGATGAACAAGGGCTTTTAACACCGGAACTCAAAAACCGGATTGTGGATTGTTTTGATTCAGTTGAACTTGAGGATATTTATTTGCCTTACAAACCCAAACGCCGCACAAAAGCTACAATTGCCAAAGAAAAAGGATTGGAATCACTGGCAAAAATCATCATGAAACAGTTGGAACGCAGCATCGAAACCAGGGCAGTTTCATTTTTGAACGACCAGGTAAAAACCGTGGAAGAAGCATTGGAAGGCGCTCGCGATATTATTGCTGAGTGGATCAGCGAAAACGAAAAAGCACGGAATATTGTCCGCCGAGGATTTGAAAATAGCGCTGAAATCACTTCGAAAGTTATAAAAGGAAAAGAAGCCGAAGCAGAGAAATACCGCGATTATTTCGACTGGAAAGAACCCTTAAAAAAATGCCCGTCACACAGGCTGCTGGCCATTCGCCGTGGTGAAAATGAAGGATTTTTGAGGGGTTCGATTACTCCCGATTCAGAAAAAATATTAGAACATTTAATCCGCTTTTTTGTAACTGGCTTAAATACTTGTGCCGATCATGTTGAAATGGCTGTAAAAGACAGTCTAAAACGATTGATCCAACCTTCAATTGAAACTGAATTTGCCAATCTTTCAAAAGAAAAAGCAGACGAAGAAGCAATCAGGGTTTTTGCCGAAAACCTGCGCCAGCTTTTGCTTGCACCGCCCCTGGGGCAAAAACGGATTTTAGCAATCGACCCCGGTTACCGCACCGGCTGCAAAATTGTTTGTTTGGACAAACAGGGAAACCTTTTGCACAACGAAACCATTTATCCTCACAAACCGCAGGAGGAGTTTAAAATGGCAGCAAAAAAACTGAGTTCGATGGTTGAAATGTATAAAATTGAAGCCGTTGCAATTGGCAACGGAACCGCCGGCCGTGAAACCGAAGCTTTTATCAAACGCTTGCATTTCAATCGCGAATTTCGGGTTTACGTGGTTAGTGAAGACGGAGCTTCTGTTTATTCAGCTTCATCGGTTGCACGACAGGAATTCCCACAGTATGACGTTACTGTCAGAGGAGCAGTTTCAATTGGAAGACGCTTGATGGATCCACTGGCAGAGCTTGTAAAAATCGACCCGAAAAGCATAGGTGTCGGGCAGTATCAGCACGACGTTGACCAGAAAAAACTAAAAAACAGTGTTGATTCGGTTGTTGAGTTGAGCGTAAATTCGGTGGGTGTAAACTTGAACACTGCCAGCAAACATTTACTAACCTACATTTCAGGATTGGGGCCTACTCTCGCCGAAAATATTACTGTTTACAGAAAAGAAAACGGGCCTTTTTCATCACGCGAAGAACTAAAAAAGGTTTCGAGGATGGGACCGGCGGCGTTTGAGCAATCGGCTGGTTTCCTTCGTATTCCAGAGGCAAAAAACCCATTGGACAATTCCGGTGTCCACCCTGAATCATATAAAATCGTAAAACAAATTGCCAAAGACTTGAAATGCGAAATCAGTGATTTGGTGCGAAATGAAACATTGGTCTCTCAAATCGATTTCCAAAAATATGTTACTTCCGAGGTTGGTTTGCCAACATTGACTGATATCAAAAACGAAATTTTAAAACCTGGTCGCGATCCACGAAAACCGATAAAAGTATTTGAATTTGCCGAAGGGATTTTTTCAATCAACGACTTGCGCGAAGGAATGGAACTCCCCGGTATTGTAAATAACATTACAAATTTTGGCGCTTTTGTGGATTTGGGTATAAAAGAATCGGGATTGATTCATATTTCGGAAATGGCCGACCGTTTTATTTCCGACCCCAACGAAATTGTAAAATTGCAGCAACACATTAAAGTTAGGATTAAGGAGATTGATGTGCCAAGAAAACGAATTCAGTTGTCACTAAAAGGAGTTCAGCAATAAGATTTTAAAAAACCAAATTTATTTTTATAACCGAATAAAAATTTTGCGTTTATAAAGGAAATAACAAACATACCACAACATTGCTGCTATTACAGTAGTTGAAATTATGATAATGGTTACCTCATTTGTCCAACTGAAAATCCGGGAAATAAAGGGAGTCGTCAGACTCCTGAAAAAATTACGAAAGCTGCCTGCCATCAGGTAAATAAACAATGGATTCATTCCGAAAACCGCAAAAAACATCGGAACTTTCCTGAACTGTAAAACATCAATGAACCAGTAAGATACACCCATTCCTATTAAACACCAACCACCACTGACAATAATAAACGAACTTGTGCAAATGTGTTTAATAATTGGAATGTAGGGACTCATTACAAATCCAATAATTACACCTGCAGTTCCAATCGATAAAAGTGTGATTATCTTCCTTTTCGGCGACCAGTCATTCATTAAAAGCATACCTACAAGAACACCCCAAATTGTGTGTGCTGTGGTAGGAATTGCATTAAATGGCACCCAGTTTCCATGTTCAATGCTTCCTGTAAGCATCATATCGGTCCATGATCCAAAATTTTCCCCTGCTACAAATGCATGATTAAA
>JBBQPP010000610.1:0-2919 GCA_038217255.1 Bacteroidales bacterium
CCCTTCGTACAACGAGGATTTGGTGGACAAGGATTTGGAGGAAAAAATGGACATTGCCCAAAAAGCTTCGTCAATGATTTTGGCATTGCGTAGGAAGGAAAAATTAAAAGTACGCCAGCCACTTGCGAAAATTATCGTCCCAGTTTTAAATCCTCGTTTTCATGAGCAATTTGAAGCAATAAAAAATATTGTTTTAACCGAAATAAACGTAAAAGAGGTTGAATTTATAACCGATGCTGAGGGAATTATCAAAAAGAAAATTAAACCTAATTTTAAAACATTAGGGCCGAAGTTTGGAAAACTGATGAAACAAATTGCCGAGGCAGTAAATCAGTTTGGGCAATCAGAAATTTCGGAATTGGAAAAAACCGGTGAACTTGAAATCCTTGCTGGCAACGAAAAAATAAAAATTACGTTGGAAGATGTTGAAATTCAAACTGAAGATATTCCGGGTTGGACTGTAGCTTCTGAAGGACAAATTACAGTGGCGCTTGATATAAATGTTACTGAAGAACTTAAAGATGAGGGTTTTGCACGGGAGTTTATCAATAAAATTCAAAATCTGAGGAAAGACAGCAATTTCGAAGTTACCGACCGGATAAACGTAACAATTGTAAAAGGAGATGAATTTAATAAGGCAATTTTAAATTATAAAGATTATATTTGCGCGCAAACTTTGGCAAATCAACTCGAATTGGTTGATAATCTGGAAGATACTGAATCAAAGGAAGTTGAAATTGACAAAGATTTATCCGCTCGGATTTTGGTAAAAAGAGTGGAGATTTGAAATGATATTTGACCTGTTTTTAAATCTAAAATTTTATTAAATTAGGTCGCTTTTAAAAAATATACTAAAAATAAATTAAACCCTTTAATTATGGGAGCAGTAAACAGATATTCGGACGAGGATCTAAAAGAATTCAAAGAATTGATTTTAGGAAAACTTAAAATAGCACAAAGCGATTACGAGATGTATAAAACCTCGATTACGCAAAGTGACGGGAACGATACACAGGACACCTCTCCAACTTTTAAAGTTTTGGAAGAAGGCGCAGCCACACTTTCCAAAGAGGAATCGGGGAAACTGGCACAACGACAATTAAAATTTATTCAGCATCTGCAAGCTGCATTGGTACGTGTAGAAAATAAGACGTATGGTATTTGTCGCGAAACAGGAAAACTCATCGGCAAGGAACGGCTTCGTGCTGTGCCTCACGCAACGCTTTCTATGGATGCAAAAATGAACCAAAGGTAATTCGATAAAAAATTGAAAATGCTCTCGGATTATTCGTAAAACAGTATTCCGGGAGCATTTTTTTTTAATGAAACAGCAATGACTCGAACCGTAAAATCACTCATAATTATTTTCTTAATTCTGATTGCCGACCAAATCCTTAAAATTTGGATCAAAACAAACATGTCGCTCGGCGATGAAATCGTGGTTTTCAAAGATTGGTTTATCCTGCATTTTGTCGAAAATAACGGGATGGCCTTTGGGTTTGAATTTGCAGGCGAATACGGGAAGATGTTTTTGAGTGTTTTTCGCATTGCCGCTGTCGTAGCAATTGGTTGGTACCTTTTTAAACTTGCAAAAAATGAGGAAATCCCTTTCGGATTTATTGCCAGCATTGCGCTCATTTTTGCCGGTGCCATCGGCAATATCATCGACAGTTTGTTTTATGGGATGATTTTCGAACAAAGTTACGGACAGGTTTCGGCGATATTTCCTGAAGGAGGCGGTTATGCCACATTTCTACATGGTAAAGTAGTGGATATGTTTTATTTTCCCATAATAATTAGTCAGTACCCTGATTGGGTGCCGTTTTTGGGTGGCAGCGAGATGATCTTTTTCAGGCCTGTTTTTAATATTGCTGATTCAGCAATAACAGTCGGTATTTTTTCGATTCTAATTTTTTACAGGAGATATTTTAATAAAATTGAAGATAAACCAGCTGAAGTAGTAACTGAACACAATCAAAACTGAAACAGTTTAAATATCAAATTCATTAAAAATAATGAATAGCGATTTTGTCATATATAATACTTTATCCCGATCCAAGGAGATTTTTAAACCCTTACTAAAAGGAAAGGTAGGTTTATACGTTTGCGGACCAACGGTTTACAGCGATTCGCACCTTGGTCATGCACGCCCAAATATCACTTTTGATATATTATTCCGTTATCTCACATTTTTAGGTTATAAAGTGCGTTACGTCCGAAATATTACAGATGTCGGTCATTTGGAAGATGAAGTGGAAGAGTCCGGCGAAGATAAAATTTCGAGGAAAGCACGGCTCGAACAAATTGAACCTATGGAAGTTGTGCAAAGATATATGAACACCTTTCATCACAATATGGAGCAATTGAACGTAAGGCCGCCCAGTATTGAGCCGCGTGCATCTGGCCATATTATTGAGCAACAGCAAATGATTGAATCGATTGTTGACAAAGGTTTTGGTTATGAAACTAATGGGTCGGTTTATTTCGATGTAGAAAAATACAACGAACAATACAAATATGGCAAATTGTCGGGCAGGAACCTTGACGACATAAAAACAAATACCCGCCAACTTGAAGGTCAAAGCGAAAAGAAAAATTCATTTGATTTTGCGCTATGGAAAAAAGCTTCACCTGAACATATTATGCGCTGGCCTTCGAAATGGAGCGTAGGTTTTCCTGGCTGGCATTTGGAATGTTCGGTAATGAGTACCAAATATTTGGGCGAACAATTTGATATTCATGGCGGTGGAATGGATTTAACTTTCCCGCATCACGAATGCGAAATTGCGCAATCAACTGCAAGTCTTGGCCACGAAACTGTGCACTACTGGATGCACAATAACATGATTAAAATAAAGGGGCAGAAAATGGCGCGTTCGTTAGGGAATTTCATCACTTTGGAGGAATTGTTTACCGGCA
>JBBQPP010000611.1:0-2918 GCA_038217255.1 Bacteroidales bacterium
AGTTGTTCTATCAAATTCATAGCTCAATGTTTTACTGTTGCTTTTCCAATGATTTTTCTCAACACAAAATATACAAGTTCAGCTTTCAGATTCTGTTTAAAATTGCCCGGCGTTTCTATTGGGTACCTTTGAAAATGAAAATCATATTCATCATATTTAATTCCAGCCGTTCCAAATGAAATGTCGCAAATATGCTCATTTTTCAGAGCTTTCATCACTTTCTGCGAAACTCCTGAATCAGTAAACGGGAACGAAAAAGCCTTTATTTTAGGATTGATTTTTTCTACAAGCCATTCCATGCTTTTTTTGACTTCGGTCATTTGTTCTTCTTCCGAAATTTTCCAAAATTCAGGATGATGAAAACTGTGCGCCCCAATTGAAAAACCCTTTTCTTTCAATTTTAAAAGTTGATCAGTGGTCAAATATGGTTTTTTTTCAGCAAGAAAATCATCGAAATTGATTCCTAACAATTCGGCAGCTTCATCCAAAAATACTTCCTGCAAAAAGCTTGCTATTAGAATTTGTTCTCCCTGTAGATTTTGAGCAATTAAAATTTGTTCCGCTTCTAAATGTGGAGCTTCTTTTAACCGCCCTAAAATCAGACTTGCTTTGTACTTGTGGAAAAGGCGTTGATTATCAACAAATCCGGGGTTCACAAAAAAGGTAGCGGGAATTCCTTTTTTTAAAAGAATTGGAGCGATTATATCTGCACATTCTTTCAACCCGTCATCAAAACTCAAATGAAAAGCATTTTTGGGGAGATTTTTTCCAGTAAGTAATTCCGACAAGGAAATGGGTTTGAAATATTTCAGATAGAAATCTAGTTCTTTTTCGAATTGAGCTGTATTCCTGTAATTGTAATTTAAAATGTGGGGGAGATTTTCGTTGCTCACAACGTGGTAAAAAGGTTGAAAAACCGGGGTTTTAACTTTCAAAAGCGCTTGTATTGGAATTAATCTGCCCAACTGAGAACTAACAAACCGTGGAAATTCATTCATACTTTAATTCCGTTTTAGCCACTTGAATGGCAAAGGTAAACGATTAAATTTAAGTTGAAAATAAGTTTCCGGTGTTGCGCCAAAACCACTGTAAAACCGGGCAACTCCCGGAATCATCGAACCTTCCAAATCCAATCGAAAATCCCGTTCGGCATTGGCCTGGATAAAATTATCCACAAGGAAATACATTGCTCCCAACTTTTTCCCATTCTCATTTGAGGCTGCATTCAGATAAATCACACGGTTTTTCCACCTGCAAAAGTAAACAGCGGCACACAATTCATTTTCAGTGTTGTAAACGCCATAAATCTCGCCAATACCTTTATACTGACCAAAAGCAATTATGCTTTTAAGCTTTTCAATATTCTTTTTGGAAACCGCGGTCATTAGATTTACCTCTTTAAAAGCCAAATATTCTTCAAGTCGAATCCCGGAAATATACTGCAAATTATTTTTGGCAGCCTTTGCAATGTTCCGTTTTGTGTTTGTTGAATAATTCCTTGTCAGCGATTTGTAGTTGTATTGTAAATCGAGCAAAAAATTATGACGGGGCAAAAATTCAATTCCCTTTATTTTATTAACTGAAGGATTTTGGGAGTTTAAATGAATATCTACATACTTGAATTTTTCAAAAAGTGTTTTGAAAAAAAGCTCAGCAATTGAAGTGGAAGGTTCAGGAAAAATACCAAGTTGCTGACAAAAAAGTGGTTGATAAATATAAGTAAACCCAAATTTATTTCGAATTGGGAGCGGCATTACAAATTCGTAATCGCCAAAAACCAATGCATCCCAAACAATGGCAGTTCGGTCGAGGTGCCAGATATTTGCATAAAAGCGGCTGTTTTCAGCATTTTTAATGCACAGCTCCCACTTTTCAGTATCAATTTCCTGGTGTTTAATATATTTTATTTGGTTGCTCATTTGCCCATTTAAAACCTAACTGGTTCATTTTTTCAAATACTTCGCGATATCCTTTCCACTGGCCCAAATCGTTTACAGTTTCGTTGTGCCAGATATTCACAAAAGTACCGCCCACTTCTTTAACTTCGCGCATAATTTTTTCAACTTCGGCAAAAGCTTCATCAGGTGAAAGCTTTAAATAATGCAATAATGTTCCGTCCATCACCTGAAACGGAACAACCAGCAAATCGGTTGTCGTTTCATTTTCCAAATCATAAAAATAATAGGGTGTGCAAGTTCCAGCCCTAAAACCAATTTGATCAGCAAAACCCATTGTGTAATCCTCGGTAATTCCGACTTTTATCAAATTTTGATAGGTTTTCGGGAATTTCAGGTTTAGGTAATGCTGGCGGCTTTTCGTAATTTTCTTTTCGAAAATTTTCTCTAAGCGCTCCTTTTCCTTGATTACTTTTCCTTGGCAACCATGCACAAATCCGGCAAATGACGGGTGAATTCCAATTTCATATTCCATTGAAATCCTTTGTATAAGTTTCTGAAATCCAATATTTTCGTGCGACACATTTTTGTCGAACTTCCCGTAATCGCCTAACAAGAAAAAGAATTTTACCTTTTCCTCGTTATTAGCATAAACAGAATCGAGATATTCATAAGTGTGATACGGATCTTTTTCTTTCCCATTTAAAACCCTATTTCTCGATTTGAATTCCGAAGTATTTCCCTTTAAAAGTGACTTGGCCAACGCACCATAAGTTCTCAAAAACCCCTTGTTTAAGTAAGCCCACGAATTGTCGATATCGATAGTAGAGATAAATTTGAACCGCCATTTTATAAAAGAAATTTGCGGATGCTTTTCATGGATTTCTTTTGCCAGCCATTTTGCCCAGATATCAACGACAGGTTTTTTAATCAGTTTGAATTCAGCCAAAATACTTTTATTTGCGGGGAACCGTCCAAATTTATCCAACTCGGTTTCAAAATACTCCTCATAGCGGGTAACTA
>JBBQPP010000612.1:0-2917 GCA_038217255.1 Bacteroidales bacterium
ATGCCGACCCTGTTATGGCAGGTGAACAAATGGCCGACCTCACCGAGGCCGATTTGATTACGGCACGCGGAGATGATGCTTCTATATACAATATAGCGGATTACCCAAATCATGAGAATGGCCGTTTTGTTGATCTGCGCGCCAGAAAAGCAACCGTGGACAAAAACATGGTTCCAAAAACTTTTCTCGACATCTTGAAAAACAACAACGACCCACGTTTGCACGTTTTTGCCGATACAGTAACTGCCTGGTTTCCGCAAACACCAGGTTATGAAGATATTCCGTATTTTGGTTATCGCGGTAGGCCTTTGCTTAGCGGTGATAATCCCCAGGAAGGTTATGCCTACGGAGATAACACAGTTTCCAAATGGTCCGACTTAATGTGGGTCCAAATTCAGGAATTACCATTGTACAAAGCTTCCGAAACTTATTTTAACCTTGCCGAAGCTGCCGTGTTTGGCGTAAAATCAGGAGACGCCCAGGCATATTATAAAAAAGGGATTGAACTGGCAATGGCACACACCAAAGAGATGTACGATAAAGCAGTTCCTCAACTGCCGGCAGTGGTAGGCTTCTTCAAAGCCGGAAAATCACAAACCGTAATCGATGAGTACCTTCAAGGCCTTCTTGCCGAAAAGGAAATCACGCAGGCACAAATTGACCAATTCCTTGCCGATGCTTCTACGGTAACTTTAAGCGGTACAAACGAGCAAAAACTGGAACAAATTATAAACCAAAAAGTGATTGCCCTATTTCCGATGGAACATCAGGGATGGTGTGAGCATAGAAGAACGGGCTACCCGAGGATACTTGTGGGGGTTGAAAATTCGCCACTTAAAGGGCACATGCCACGACGTATGCCCTGGCCGGGAGCAGAACAACTTATTAATGGTGAGCAATACCAAATTGCATTGGATCGCATTGGTGGTGTGGGAAAAGATGATCGTATCACAACTTTTTGGTGGGAAGCAAATCCTGATCCATTCAAGGTACATCCGGAAACTGTTGAAACACGAAATACTCCCTGGGTTTCGCAATAAAATCAAATAGAAATAGTTTTAGACATAAGTTCAGTAATGTTAGGCAAGGCTCACGAAGGGAAACCTCTGTGAGCTTCTATTTTCGAATCCTGTCTGAATTTTAACCATGTAAAAAAGAATAGCAGTAAAATGAAAAAATACATTCGAAATATGCTGGCTTTCAGGTTGTAAAGCGACTGCTACTGGTTAAGGCTTATGTTGAATTCTTCTCGCATTTCTATAAAGTTTTAGATACGGAATATATGAAGTGGAGAATTCCAAACTATTGAACAGAAAATAAGCGAATTCAAAATTAAAAATATTGTTATTCACATATTTCTAATACTTAACATTAAGAATCGTAAAATATTTAAATCATGAAAAAGAATCTAATTTTAACGACCATTTTATCTGCAATCTTTATAATGCTGATTAGTTGTACTCAGAATAAAACCCCCAATTATAACGATTTTCCAAAAATTGATGCACATGTTCACATTCGCACCGAAAATCCGTTGGTAATGGAAATTGCCAAAGCACATAATTTTAAATACCTGTCAATTGCTACTGGTTCGGGGAGTCAGGAAAGTATTGATAAACAATTGGATATTATGAAGAAGGTGAAAGAAGTATATCCCAGTCAACTGGCTTTTACTACTACCTTTTCTATGGAA
This sequence comes from Bacteroidales bacterium, assembly GCA_038217255.1. Lineage (GTDB taxonomy): Bacteria > Bacteroidota > Bacteroidia > Bacteroidales > Prolixibacteraceae > Draconibacterium. The sequence continues at coordinate 1,694 of JBBQPP010000612.1, forward strand.
AACTTTGAAAAACCAGGTTGGCAGGAAAGTGTAATTGCAAGATTAAAAAAAGATTTTGAAGAAGGAGCTATCGCAGTTAAGGTATGGAAAGATATAGGAATGACGTTTCAGGATAGTTTGGGCAATTTTATCATGATTGACGATTCCCGGTTCGACCCCATACTGGATTTTATTGCCGATAATGGTAAAACACTCGTAGCTCATATTGGTGAACCTAAAAACTGCTGGCTGCCACTGGATTCAATGACTGTTATCAATGACAAAATATATTTTAAAGAACACCCTCAATACCATATGTACCTTCATCCGGATTATCCATCGTATGAACGACTGGTTGAGTCAAGAGATAACGTATTGGCAAATCATCCAAATTTAACTTTGGTTGGTGCTCACCTGGGCAGTCTGGAATGGAGTGTCGACGAATTGGCAAAACGCCTTGACCAATTTCCAAATTTTGCAGTTGATATGGCAGCAAGAGTGTGTCATTTTCAGGTGCAGGACAGGCAAAAAGTAAAAGATTTTATTATCAAATATCAGGACCGACTGCTTTATGCTACCGACCTTGTTATTAATGATGATATGGAAATTGAAAAAAGAATGTCTCAATTGGAAGATGAGTGGCAATCTGATTGGAAATATTTTACAACAAACGAAGAAATGAGTTCTCCTAATGTGGAAGGAGCGTTTCAAGGGCTGGGTTTAAGTGAGGATGTTTTGAAAAACATATATTACAATAATACCCTAAAATGGTATCCAGGTAGTTTTAAATAGAATTTTCCGCGTGTATTTAAATTTAAAAACCTTAGGATTTTGAGTATTATGAAATTTATGAAAAATCGTAAACTAAAGATTATAAAATCACCAATTATTACATTTTTACTATTACTTTTTCTTGTTCAGTTTCTGAACTTAAAGTCGTTTTCAAGCGAATTGTCTCAATTAGGATTATCCGTTATTCCCTATCCGCAGCAAGTTCGCCAGGGTGGAGATGATTTTATTTTTACAAGAGATCTTACCGTTGTGATTGATAAAAATTCTTCAGAGGAGGATAAATTTACTGCCAGCGAATTTGTAAAAGATCTTCAAAAAGAATGGGGAATTACCGGTTCAATAACAAACAACGAAGGAGGAAATTCCATCATTTTATCGCATAAAAATGTATCAGATGATTTAAATGAACAAGGGTATGGGATTGAATCCTCAAAAAATAAAATAATTATAAAA
>JBBQPP010000613.1:0-2917 GCA_038217255.1 Bacteroidales bacterium
TTCATCTCCATTCTTTCTTCTCGGGTTGAATAAATCAATTTCTCATAAATTTTGTAAAAATCAGCAAGCAAAATTTTCTGTGTTTTTCTTTGTTTTTCGCCGGGAGCAACTTTGTCAATCAAGTCGGCAATTGTATCAAATGCACCGGAGCAACCCACCAAAGTTTTTACATTTTCAGCTTTACATTTTTCAAAAGCATTTTTGTGGGCATCAGCAAAAAAGTGCTTAAGCTTTTTAATTTCTTCCTTTTTAATAGGATCGGAAAGGTTGAATTTGTTGATTACCCGCGCGATTCCTGTTGGTTGGCTTTCTTTCCAAAGCATTTCCTTTTTATGTGCAACAATCAGTTCGTTGCTCCCTCCGCCAATATCGAGTATTACAGCAGGATTTTGAAGTTCTGAGAACGCAAGTAAAACCCCTTTGAAAATAAGTTCTGCCTCTTTTTCGCCTGAAACAACTTTTACAATCCAGCCCGAGTTTTCACCCAGTGTTTCAAGAAATTGTATTTTGTTGTTGGCGGTGCGGACTGCTGAAGTCGCAATAACACGGATTTTTTCGGGTTGATGTTTTTCAATTATCTTCTTTTGAATTTCTAATGCTTCGATTGCCCTGTTGGATGCTTCAGGACTGATTTCGTTGTGCTTGATTTTATTATCACCCAATTTTACAAGTTGCTTGCTTTGGTGCAAAATGACAAACCCGTTATGGTTTGTTTCGGCAATCAACAAATTACAAGTATTGGTTCCAAGGTCGATAACGGCAAGTTTCATTGGTTAAAAAATAAAATCCTGAATTTAGTTCAAATCATTTAATATTAAAAGTATAATTTCCAGATTCAAGATTTATTTTTGTATAAATATTTAAAACCTCCACAATTTTCGCCCCTTTTAATTTTGAAATTTCTTTTGAATTTAATATTTCATCTGTTTTTAAGAAAAGCGTTGCGGAGCTGTTTGGAGGGACAGATACAGTGTAAATTAAATTGTTGTTTTCCCTCTTCCATTTCGAAGTTATTTTCCCGTATGGACAATCATGGCTCGCTTCAAAATGTTCGAGTGAAGGAATGAAATTTGGTTTCAATATGATGTTTTTAAAACCAGGATTTTCAGGGTCAGGAAAAATGCCGCCCAGCCCTTTGTAAAACCATGCACCAATTTCGCCAAACATAATGTGATTAAGTGAAATATCCGACTCCGAATCGATTTTCCAGTTTTCATAAAGCGTTGTTGCACCGTTTTTTATCCACCAGCCCCATGAAGGATAGGTTTCCTGCAACGCTACTTCGTAAGCCAATTCGGCAAAACCATTTTCGCTCAAAGCATTTAAAATTGCTTTTGTGCCGAGCAGTCCTACGTCAATATGTTTGTTATCCTGAATTACTCGGGCTGCAAGATTTTCAGCAACTTTACTTTTTAAGCTGTCGGGAACAATTCCCCAATACAAAGCAACACTCAATTCAGTTTGTAAGCCACTTCCATAAATCCCGGTTTCTTTAGCCAGGTATTTATTGTTGATGGCATTTTTTATTTTTTCTGCTAACCCTGAATATTTCTCAAAGTCGGATTGATAACCGAAAAGTTGGGCCGCTTTTGCCAAAATAGTAACGTCAGTAAAATAATAAACCGAAGATGTAAACTCTTTTGGGGTTTTTGATTTCACAGGAACCCAATCGCCCAACCCCCAGTCGGTCAATCCTTCAGGGCTTTCTGAATCGATGTGATCAATGTAACGTTGTATATTTTCGTAGCACTGCTCGAGTAACCTGGAATCGCCATAAAACAGATAAATATTCCAGGGAATTATGGCTATCGTACTTGTCCAGTCGGGCCCGTTTGCCCATGTGTAACCCCAGCCGCTTGTTGGGATTATTGCAGGTAAAACGCCATTAGGCTGTTGTTCGTCGCGGTGATCGGCCAGCCATTTTTCATAAATTGTAATCCCGTCAAAATTGTACAATCCTGTTTCAATGGCAATGTGTGCATCGCCTGTCCAGCCGTTTTTTTCACGTTGCGGACAGTCGGTGGGGTAACCAAACAAATTGGATAAATATGAATTATTAGTTGCTTCCCATATTTTATTCAAGGTTGGGTTTGAAGAGTTGATTTTGCCTGCAACAGGAACATCGCTGTGCATGAAATAAGCCGTTAAACTTTCTTTGGTCAGTTCAATGGGTTTGCTGCTTTCCACTTCAACAAACTGAAAACCTTTATAATTGAAGTGGGGCATAAATTCATCCTCTCCGCCGCTTAAAATGTAAACATCGGTTGCAAACGGATCAGAATCATTGGTTGGACGGTAATGTACGTCGATGTTCGATAAATCAGCTTTGCCGTTTTCCCCTAAACGTTCAGCATGGATTAATCTAACTTCGGTTCCGTCTTCACCCTTAATTTTTAATTTGGATACTCCTGAAAAATTACGCCCAAAATCAAAAATGTAATTTGTATTGCTGAATTTGACCATTTCTTTTACAGAGATTTCCTGGACATTTCGGTTTGGATGCAGGTTTTGTGCAACAATATTGTTTGATGGCGAACTGACTGGAATCGCCGCTTGCCATTTTGAATCATCAAATCCGGGATTATTCCAGCCGTTTTGTTTTAAACGTGCATCCTGATGTTCAGCGGTATAGATGCTATTGAAAACGACGTCGCTTAACGTAGTTTTCCAATCAGTTCCTGTTGAAATGATTTGTTTTGTGCTGTCTGAATATGTAATATGCAAATCCATACAAAATTTTGGGCGGACACGCCAGGGCGCTTCGTCAAAATACCATACAGCGGTTGATTGATGATTGTACCATCCATTCCCAAGCAAAACACCGATTGCATTTTCTCCTTCGTATAGAAATTTTGAAACGTCGTAGGTTACATACAAAATACGTCTGTCAAAACGTGTATATGTAGGGTCAAGCCGA
>JBBQPP010000614.1:0-2905 GCA_038217255.1 Bacteroidales bacterium
CGAAGTACCGCTGGCTCAATTCGGGAGTTTGTGGTATGCTGTGGTTGCTGTGTCCTGTTTCCTTTTTGCACTTTTCAATAAAAAACTGGGGCAAATCAGCAAGTTGACAAAAAACCAGATAATCATTTTGTTAACACTTGGCGGACTCGAAATTGCGACAACTACTTTGTTTTTCTTGTCAATCCATATTATTCCTGATCCGGCGGTTACTTCATTTCTTGGCAATATGTTCCCGGTAATGGTAATGTTGGGCGGTATTTTTATTTTACACGAAAAGTTTGGCCCCATTGAAATATTTGGTGGTTTCCTGGCACTTTCGGGTGCATTTGTTATCAGTTATAGCGGTGGTTCATCATTGGAAACAATGTTTATTAAAGGAACCGGGGTTGTTTTTTTTAATGCTGTTTTTGCTACTACTGCGACACTTGTTGTAAAAACACAGGTGAAAAAGCTAAGCCCCGAATTGCTCAACCTCAACCGGTCGATTTGGTTGTTGTTTTTTTCGGTTGTCATGTTTTTCGTTATGGGCGAATCGGTTGTTTTTTCGTCAGAAGCAATTAAAAACACTGTTATTGGCGGCTTGCTCGAATTTATCGCGATTTTAACGGTTTATTATTCATATAAACATATTGAAGCTTCGCGTTCTTCAATAGTTCAAAGTTTAAAAGGAATCGTTGTTTTGATTGTTTCTTTTTTGGTGTTTGGTATTTTGCCTTTGCAGCACCAACTTATTGGAGGTATTATAACCGTAGTGGGTGTTTTAATTATGGCAATGGCACAAGCAGGTTTTATAAAAGTTCCCTTTTCAAATTCTAAAAATGGGCAATCAGTAAAATAGTTTTACCATGCAATTTTAATCTTATGGAAACAAGCATTTCCATGGATTTGATCAGATTTTAAGTTCAGATATTTCGAACTTTATAAAGGAAGAATTAATGAAATCAAAGGTTTATGCTGAAGGCCGTGTTATCAGGCTGGAAATAAACGATAATTCTTTTCTCAGCGACATTAAGAAACTTGTTGAAATAAAAATTGCAAACTGAAAACTGCTACAGATTAAATCAATCTTTAGATTTCAAATAGCTTATAGTGTTCTTATTAGCGGGGAAAGCATGGAACAATTACCTCAAAAACCCCTCAATAAACTTCATTTTTGGTTGATAAACAGTTTCTTCCCAAATTTTTTGAAATTGTTTTTGATCAACATGATGCCCACGGTAGGGGACACCAAAAACTATTTTTTTGCCCTTTGATTGGTTAAGTGCTGCATAAACGGAATTTGACGGACAAGTGTAATCGATAAAACCAATCTCGGTTACGAGCGTTACTTTGGAGTTTTTAAGTAAATGTGCGGCATCAAAATAGGGTAGGGTTTGAAGCATTTTTTGTTTGTCGCCGTTTTGTGCGAAAGGTTGAGGCCAGCCGCCCTTTCTTCCTGCCAGAGTTCCGCCCCAATCGCACATTGCAGGAACTGTTGCAACAACTGCAGATACTCTTTTGTCGAGACCAGCGGCTGCTAAAGCTTGTCCTCCTCCCTGGCTTTCGCCAATGACAATTATGCGTTTTCCATCCCATTCGGGCTGGCTAGTCAGAAAATCAAGAGTACGCATCAAACGCAAATACATTCCGCGGAAATAGAATTCTTCACGATTTTCTATTCCTTGAAAGTAATAACCTTTCAATTCGCCTGCTTCCAAATCATCATAATATTCCTGTGGCTCGCCGTTTAACATTCCGTGTGCATTCAAATCAAATGCCAGTGTCCCATTTCCCATTTTCGCATAATTAATGGCGGTTTCAGGTCGCGACAAACACCATGAACCTTTCACACCTGCCGCATGGACAAACAAAACAATTGGCAACGATTTTGGTGCAGCCGAATTTGGTTTTGCAAAATAACCTCGTACTGGTTTCGGTCCCGTGCAATTTATTTCGACATTGGAACATTCAAAACCCATTTCTGTATTTTCAACCTTTTCGCTTTTTACCTCAATCGGTAGCGAGTGCAAAGCTTTTTTTTCTTTTTTCCAATACTTTCTGAAATCTTTGGGGCGATTTGTTCCCGTTTGAAATTTTTCAGGATCAACAACCAAACCTAAGCTGACCAACTGATCGGCAGCTCTTACCTCAAAAATCATTGATGCAGGTTTATCCAATTTTTTATTAAAAAGAACCAGTGAATCGCCTGTCCATTTTATATTCAGATTTTGAATTTCATTATAATCCTTTAAAATTTTAACAGAAACTGAATCTGTTGACAAACCATTTACAGAAGCAGTTACCCGAATGTTTTCGCCACTTTTATAAATGCCCGATTGATTGGATTGTGTAAGGAGAATATTTTGTGCATTTGCATTCGGCAAAAAAGCCACAAAAAAGAAAACGGTTAAAAACTGCCGATTGAGTGATTTCATAGAAATGAGATTGTGTTGATTTATGGGCGGAAAATAGTTGTTTTTAGTTGAGGGACAAAATGAAATTTGATTTTTAAAGCTTTCAGTTTTATTTCTAACAAGCAAAACACCCGATGACGCGAAGTCAACGGGTGAAAATTACAGTATTTTCATTTTTTAAATTATTTCCCCATAATCATACCTTTCAGCGACCAAAGAATGGCAAGTACATCTTTTTTAGATTCATCGTCGATTTTATGTTTGTCCAGCACGCCCATAATATCATCAATCACAGCCATGTATTCGGCGGCATTAATGTTCATTCCGGCATGCGTTGTTGGCATGTCTCTACCTGTATATTGAACGGAGCCACCGCTGCCCGCAGAGAAAAAATCAATGGTATGTTGCCGTATTTTTGCAAAACGTTCGGGTTGCGTTTTGTATGGTTCAAAGGTTGCGCTAATGGTTGGGTTGTTCATGTGCGCTTCAATTACGTCGTCAACAATGGCTGT